>NZ_VOXZ01000020.1:0-43468 GCF_013420455.1 Acinetobacter sp. YH01004 | reverse complement strand
AACAATGCTCAAGTATAAATGCGAGAACGCAGGCGTATTGTTTGAAGAAGTCCAAGAAGCCTATACCACCCAAATCTGTTCGTGCTGCGGTGAGATCACCTCAAGTAGTCCCAAAGGTAGGACAGATCTTGGAATAAGAGAATGGGAGTGCATGAGCTGTGGTACAGTTCATGATCGAGATATAAACTCAGCTCTAAACATTCTTGCGCTTGGGCATAAGCGTCTAGCTGTAGGAATCACCCTCTTTTAAGGGGGGGAGGATGTCAATTCTCCTGACTGTGTTTTCATCTGTTTGGTGCGAGTGGTTCAGCTGCATCTCGCAATCAATCGGTGTGCATTTTTTTGCATCCATCCCGCAAAAGACAATCTGAAATTGTGTTCATCTTGCCTAGAATTGTGTAGGCAGTGAGTGATGCATAAATTGTCGGCAGAGTATTGCTGTTTTGATAAAAAGCCTGTGAAAAACGTGCAGGAAGGTGCAAATTTTCATACAATAAGCCCACCTTGATATTGGTGCAGACCATGCTTGATACCCAATCAGATTTCCAAAGTGATGAATTTTTGTTAGATCATTATGTGGGCAAAACCCCATTGGTGCGTTTGCAGCGTTTGGCAAGTCATACGCAGGCAACGGTTTTGGCAAAACTGGAAGGCAATAACCCTGCGGGTTCTGTTAAAGATCGTCCTGCCTACAACATGATTATGCAGGCAGAAAAACGCGGTGAAATTCAACCGGGCGATACTTTAATTGAGGCAACCAGTGGCAATACCGGCATTGCTTTGGCGATGGTTGCAGCTATGCGTGGCTATAAAATGCAGCTGATCATGCCTGACAATATGAGCCAAGAACGTAAAGATGCCATGCGTGCCTATGGTGCAGAATTGATTGAAGTGACTAAAGCACAAGGCATGGAAGGCGCGCGCGATTTGGCTTTGCAAATGCAACGCGAAGGCAAAGGCTTGGTGCTGAACCAATTTGGTAACCCAGATAATGTTGAAGCACATTACCTGACCACAGGGCCTGAAATTTGGCAGCAAACGGGCGGTAAAATTACCCACTTTGTCAGCTCTATGGGCACAACAGGCACCATTATGGGGGTGTCTAAATACTTAAAAGAACAAAATCCAGAGATTCAAATTATTGGTTTACAACCTTCAGATGGTTCAAGTATTGCAGGGATTCGCCGTTGGCCTGAAGCATATTTACCAACCATTTTTGACCGTAGTCGTGTTGATCGTATTATTGATATTCCGCAAATTGAAGCGGAAAAAACCATGCGTAAACTGGCGCAAAAAGAAGGCATCAGCGCAGGCACATCATCGGGCGGTGCGGTATGGGCAGCTTTAAAAATTGCCGAAGAAAATCCAGATGCAGTGATTGTTTGTATTGTTTGTGACCGTGGTGATCGTTATTTATCGACAGGTTTGTTCTCTGTTCAAGATACTGAATTGTGATATTCATTTTTCTATCACCCATTGAGTAAGATTTTATGCGTTTACCTGTGCTGATTTTCGATATAGAAACCGTTACCGATTTGAAGTCAGGCGCGCATTTATATCAACTCGATTTACCCGAAGCAGAGCTTGAACAAGCATTAATGAAGTTGCGTCGCCAAGAGGCAGGAACCGATTTTCAGCGTTTGCCTTTGCATGAAATTGTGTGTATTTCAGGCTTGTGGATTGATGAACACGGCATGAAGCTGTTTTCCTTTAGCCGTGAACATGACAGCGAAGCGACAATGCTGAAAAAGTTTTTGTCTATTTTTGATAAGCGTCATCCGACTTTGGTCAGTTGGAACGGTTCGCAGTTTGACTTGCCAGTGATTTTATTCCGCGCCATGTATCACGGGCTGTCTGCACCAAGTTTATTTGATCAGGGCGAGATTGATCAGCAAAAGCGCTATAACAATTATCAAAACCGTTACCATCAGCGTCATGTCGATTTAATGGATGTGATGGCAATGTTTAATGGTCGTCATTTTCAAAAGTTGGATGACATTGCGTATTTGCTAGGTTTTCCGGGTAAACGTGTAGATGCGGGCTATCATGTTCCTGCATTTATGCAAAGCGGCGAATGGTCAAGGCTGACGCGTTATTGTGAAGGCGATGTCTTAAATACTTGGTTGATTTATTTGCGTTGGCTGCTGCTCAAAGGGCAATTGCTGCTTGAAGAGCATACTTTATGGGTACAGCATACCATTCAATATTTGCATACTCAGCCGCAGCATGCAGACTTTTTAAGCGTGTGGCAGCACAGTTCGCAGCAAACTGAATTTACCCGTACAGATTTTCCTGAACAAAGTGTCACCACGCCTTCAAATGAATCCGTGATGCCTTTTCAATCTTCCCCATCTTCCGATATTTAGACTGATATGAAACATCGCAGTAAAAACCGTACCACGCAGCAGGCTGAATATTGCTTTCAGGTGGAATCGTTGTCACATGAAGGGCGCGGGATTGCACACTACACAGCTCAGTCGGGTCATCCAGCCGAGAAGCAGGGGAAAACAGTTTTTATAGAGGGCGCATTGCCTGGTGAAACAGTACGCGCCAAAATTACGCATAGTAACAAACGCTTAGAAGAAGCCGAGTGTCTAGAAGTGCTGGGTGAGCCTTCGACATTACGGGTTACGCCACAATGTCCACATTATCAGAGTTGCGGTGGTTGTAGCATGCAGCATATTCAGTTGGATGAGCAGATTCATCTCAAACAACAGGTGTTGCAGTCGCATCTGCAACATTTTGCGCAAATTCAGCCTGAAGAATGGTTAGCGCCTTTGCGTTCACAGCGTGAAGATTATCGCCGCAAAGCCCGTGTTGGGGTGCGTTATATTGCCAGTCAAGACAAATTGGTGGTCGGTTTTCGTGAGCGCAATAGCAATAAACTGACCTCAATTGACCGCTGTATGGTGTTGGATCAGGCATTTGGTTCGTTAACACGAATCAAGCAGCTACTCCAAAGTCTAACAGGCAAGGCCCATATTGGTCATATAGAATTGGCGATGGGAGATCAAGAGATTGCTTTGGTGGTGCGGCATACAGAACAACTATCTGCAGCCGATATCAACCAGTTACAGCAGTTTGCGTTACAGAAACACTGGCAATTGTATTTGCAGCCTGAAGGTCCAGACAGTTTGCATCGGGTTGATGATCCGCATGCAGCAATGCGTTTGCATTATCGTTTAGATGATTTTGATGTGAGTTTTGGCTTTCATCCCCAAGACTTTACCCAAGTCAATTCTACAATTAATCCACAAATGGTTAAGCTGGCATGTGATTTGCTTAACTTAAAATCAGGTGATCGGGTGCTTGATCTGTTTTGTGGATTAGGCAACTTTTCATTGCCGCTTGCACGTTGTGTAGGTGCAACAGGAAAGGTGGTTGCTGTAGAGGGTTCAGAGCAAATGGTGCAGCGTGGTGCAGAGAATGCACAACGTAATGATTTAGACAATGTTAAGTTTTATTCACAAGATTTAACAAAAGATTTTTCGCATCATTCTTGGGCAAATCAAGGATTTGAGGCATTATTAATTGACCCTCCGCGTTCAGGCGCAGAGGAAGTGATGTATTATGTGCCCAAATTTGGCGCAGATAGAATCGTTTATGTGTCTTGTAATCCAGCCACACTCGCAAGGGATGCAGGTGTATTGGTCAAGCAGGGCTATCAATTGAAAAAAGCAGGCGTGATGGATATGTTTCCGCATACGGGGCATGTCGAATCCATTGCCTTGTTTGAGAAAGAAAAGCAAATAAACGATTTATAATATGAAGTACATAGAGGTAGGAGAAGGGTATGGTCACAGTACGTGAACAACTTCCTGGACGTTTAAATGAACTGTCTGAGGAAACGACTGTAGAACATGCCGAGCAAGCCCGACAGGATTTAGCAGAATGGCTAGACCGAGTACGCGGGATTTACGATGGGGCGGCACTTGAACAATTAGAACGCGTTGCCAATTACACCCTGAAAAAAGAGCTGGAAACAGACGTCAGTCATCCATCGCATACCTTATATACAGGTATTGAGATGGCGAATATTTTAGCGCACTTGCATGTCGATGAAGACACTTTGTCTGCAGCCATGCTCTATCGTAGCGTGCGTGAAAATGTCATGCAGTTAGATGAAGTGCGTGAAGAATTTGGTGAAGCAGTTTATGGCTTGATCAAAGGCACCTTGTCGATGGGTAAGTTGTCTGAACTGATTGAGAAAAATAAGCGTTTAGAAGACCATTTTAATAATAACCAGCGTGAACATTTAACAGGCATTTATAAAATGCTGATTTCCATGACGGAAGATGTGCGCGTGGTGCTAATTAAACTGGCAGAACGTACCTATTCATTACGTGAGTTGGCAACCGCTTCCAAAGAACGTCAGGAGCGTGTGGCGCGAGAAATTTTAACCATTTACTCGCCATTGGCACACCGTTTAGGCATTGCCCAACTGAAATGGGAACTCGAAGATTTAGCCTTCCGTTATTTGGCGCCAGACCGTTATAAAGAAATTGCGACGTTACTGAATGAAAAGCGTTTGGAGCGTGAAAACTACATTCAAAACGTAATTGAGCAATTGCGTACAGAGCTGGGCAATAATGGTATTCATGCCGAAATTAGCGGGCGGGTGAAACACATTTATTCGATTTATCGAAAAATGAAGAGTAAAAACCTCAGCTTCGATCAGCTCTATGACATTCGTGCTGTACGTGTTTTGGTGAAAACCATTCCAGAGTGTTACCACTCTTTGGGCATCGTACATCAATTGTGGCGGCATATTCCGCACCAGTTTGATGATTACATTACCAATCCAAAAGCCAATGGTTATCGCTCATTGCATACTGCCGTAATTGCAGAAAACAAGTCGCTTGAAGTGCAAATTCGTACCCTAGATATGCACGAAGAAGCCGAGCTTGGGGTATGTTCACACTTTAATTATAAAGAAGGTTCTAAAGCCACAGACCATTCGTTTAATCATCGTTTACATTCTTTGCGTTCTGTTTTGGAGCATTATCAGGAACGTAACGATGCCAGCGCACATAAAGAAGATGATGATTCTGAAAACTTTGAACAAATCCAAGAGTTTGAAGATTTTGAGAAAATTTATGTGTTCAGCCGTGATGGTGATATTAAAGAATTGCCACGTGGCTCAACGGTGCTGGACTTTGCTTATCATGTGCATACCGAAGTCGGCAATAAATGCTATGCCGCACGGGTCAATCAGCGCTATGTGCCGCTCACCTATACTTTAAAAACAGGCGAGCAGGTCGAGATTTTGACCAAAAAAGACCGTGAACCGAACCGTGATTGGTTGGTGAATTCTTTAGGTTATATTAAGACAGCACGTGCGCGCGATAAGCTGCGTCATTGGTTTAGACAGCAAGACCGCAGTAAAAATCTGGAAGTTGGGCGTGAAGTGCTCAATAAAGAATTGTCACGTTTGGCGATTCATCCAAAAAGTATTGATTTAAATGATTATTGCAATCACTTTAACGTCAAAACAGGTGAAGACATTCTGATTGGTTTGGTGAATGGTGATATTAGCCTGCATGCCTTAATTAATCAGGTCAATCGTCACATGCACTTAGATCAGGATGAACCTGAACTGGTGTTGAAGCCAACCTTGAACCCACGTGCCAGCCATACCTTATCGGCACATGGCATTTTGATTGATGGTTTGGATAACGTTGAACTGCATATCGCACAATGCTGTCAGCCTGTGCATGGTGAAGCGATTGCGGGGTATATTACCCTGAACCGTGGTGTGAGTATTCACAAAGTGGCGTGTTCGGACTATGTGCGTATGATTGGCAACGAACCTGAACGTGCGGTAGAAGCCGATTGGGAAATGCAGCCAACCCGTGGTCAAAGCGTGCAAATTGTGGTGGAAGCCTATGACCGCCGTGGTTTGCTCAAAGACTTAACCCAAGTGATTTTTGCCGATCAAATTAACATTCGTCAGGTGAATACTATTTCTGAAAGTGATGGTATCGCCAATATGAAATTGTTAATTGAGGTTAAAGGCTTGGCGCAACTTTCTCGTTTGTTGGCACGTTTAGAGCAGCAACCAGGGATTATCAGCGCACGTCGTTTGGTGCAAGGCAGCTAAGCGAGCACGCTTTAAAAAACCAGCATGTTTGCTGGTTTTTTTCTATCGTATTTCAGCCAAAATGGAGAAGGGCGGATGAATAAAACACCTAAAAAAATTTGTGTGAATGTTAGCCGCATTCAGCAGATTTTTAGTCCCGATCCAAGTGCTGTACGCAGTGAACAGATTCAACAGCAAAAACAGGCTATTTATCGGCATCGGAATCAATTGCTTTCTGGATACTTAGAACACGATATTCAAAACAGCGATATTGAGCGTAACCCACATGGCAAGCCATTTTTGACAGCATTCCCTCAATTGCAGTTTAACCATAGTCATAGCCGTCAGCATTATGCTTTGGTAAGCAGTTTTGAATTGCTCGATGTTGGCGTAGATGTCGAGGACTTAGACCGTAAGGTGCGTTTCGATGCCTTGGCACAACATGCGTTTCATCCCAATGAACTCCAATACTGGCAAGATTTGGAACACGACGCTGATTATTGGTTTCGTGTCTGGACAACTAAAGAAGCAGTGCTGAAAGCATCAGGTTTAGGGATTCGTTTAAGCCTGAATGAGTTGGATACTCGTATGCATCCCAATGCACAGGGCGGCATTTGTCATCATCCACAGATTGGGCATTTTGCCTATCAAAACTTTCGTTTATCAGATTGTATGTTGACCGTAGCATGGCGAGCAGCACCATCTTGCGCAGGCTTTCAATTTCCACAGATTCATATTATTCAGCATTAACATCGCAACGTCAGCGCAAATACCGCAATGCTAAGGCGCAAAAAAGCCTATCCGAAGATAGGCTTGAATGTTGGTGTTAGCAGAAATGCATTATGGAATTTCTTGCTCTTCATCTTCAAATTCAGGTTTGACTTGAACAATGAAGTCCTGACGGTTCAAACCGCGCCATAAGGCAAAGGCTGTACCAATGTAAATAGATGAATATGTTCCGACAAAGACACCCACAAACATCGCAATCGAGAACCATTTCAGACCATCACCACCCATGAGCATCATCGCGACTACAACCAATAATAGGGTCATAGAGGTGTGAATGGTACGACGTAAAGTTTCTGTCAGCGCAATGTTTACCACTTCAAGTGGTGTTGCACCACGGATTTTACGGAAGTTTTCACGAATACGGTCAGATACAACAATGTTATCGTTGAGTGAGAAGCCAATAATCGCCAATAACGCTGCCAATACAGTCAGGTCAAATGGCCATTGCATCATGGCAAAAATACCCAGTGTCACCACAATATCGTGGAACAATGACAGTACCGCACCCATTGCCAGTTTGAATTCAAAGCGAATGGTGACGTATACCAACATCAATAACAGCGCTAAAGCTACAGCGCCCGCAGAACGTACGTACAGCTCATTACCGACTTGACCACCAACCACATCTACCTTTGGCACAGTTGCCGTGTTATTTGGTAGTTGTACCGCAGCAGTAATTGCTTTGGTTAAGTCTTCTGCTTCAACATCTTCTTGCACAGGCATACGTACCATTAGGTCGCGGTCTGAACCAAGCGTTTGTACCACAGGGTCGTTAAAGCCTGCTTTGACCAATGCGTTAGAAACATCGGTGGCTTTTACTGGATTGCTATAGTTGAGTTCTGCCGCAATACCCCCAGTAAAGTCCAAACCTAAGTTTAAACCTTTGGTGGCAATGAAGAAGATACTGGCAACCGTTAATAGAATAGAAAGCAATGCCGCAGGCAAAGCAATCTTCATAAACGGAATCACGCGCTCATCATCAGGGCGGCCATATTTTTTTGAAGGCAGTTGAGTATTCTCAGTCATCAGTGATCTCCTTAAATGCTCAACTTTTTCAAGTTACGTTTTTTGCCGTAGATGATTTGTACAATTGCACGGGTCACTGTAATTGCAGTAAACATCGAGCAGACAATACCAATCATGAGCGTCACAGCAAAGCCTTTGATTGGACCTGTACCAATCGCAAACAGAATGAATGCCACCAAGAATGTGGTTAAGTTCGAGTCGAAAATAGTGTTATACGCTCGGTCATAACCCGCCACAATGGCTTGTTTGGGCGAGGCCCCCCACTTAATTTCTTCTCGTATTCGCTCACAAATCAAGACGTTGGCATCTACCGCCATACCAATGGTAATTACGATACCCGCAATACCCGGCAAGGTGAGTGATGCACCAATCCAAGACATGACGGTTAAAATCATGGCTAAGTTAAACACTAAAGCGAAGTTGGCAATCAGACCAAACAGACGGAAGAACACCACCATCCAGATTGCAACCAAAATGAAGCCAATCTGAGTCGACAATACGCCTTTATCAATGTTTTCTTGACCCAAGCTTGGACCAATCACACGTTCTTCGACAAAGTACATTGGCGCTGCCAAGGCACCTGCACGAAGCATTAAGGCCAATTCAGAGGCTTCTTGTGGGGAATCTAGACCTGTAATACGGAACTGCGAACCCAATACCGCCTGAATGGTTGCAGCATTAATGACGACAGATTCGGTATATGGGGTGCGTACTTCAGTTTGTGTGCCAGTTTCATCGGTCACATAGCTAATACGTTGTTTGTTTTCAATAAACAATACCGCCATACGTTTACCCACAGCGTTACGTGTCGCATCTGCCATGAGTTTACCGCCCGCAGCATCAAGGGTAATGTTAACTTCTGCACCGCCTGTATCTTGGCTAAAACCACTCGACGCATTTTGAACACGCTCACCCGTTAAAATACGGCTGCGGTTCAATAATAATTGGCGACCACTGTCCAAAGATTCAAAGGCAAACGCTTCTGTGCCAGGTGGCACTGTACCTGTGGTTTGACCTGTATATGGGTCAATGTATTGATCATTCAGATCAGACACCAAGCGGAATTCGAGGTTTGCAGTACGACCAAGGACACGTTTTGCCTCGGCAGTATCTTGAACACCTGGCAATTCCACCACAATACGGTTGCTGCCTTGAGTTTGCACCAAGGCTTCGGCTACACCTAGTTCGTTAATACGGTTACGCAGTGTGGTCAAGTTTTGATTGACTGCATAAGACTGAATTTCCTGTTTGCGTACATCGGTATACGTTAGGCGTAAGCTCGAACCTTCTGCTGTCGCTACCGCTTGTTGAGTGTACTCATTGCCGTTACGGCGCAAGAAATCCATTACCGCATCACGGTCTGCATTGTTGGCAAACTGCAAGCTAATGGTGTTGTTGTTCAGTGACAGACTATTGAACTTCAGCTTGTTGTCACGTAACTGACGACGTAAATCTGTAGCTGAGGTTTCCATACGCTGGCTGATGGCCTTGTCCATATCCACTTCTAACAGGAAGTGAACACCGCCACGTAAGTCCAGACCTAACTTCATTGGTTTTGCACCAATTTTTTGTAGCCATTCTGGGGTGGTGGGTGCAAGGTTAAGTGCCACAACGTAGTCATCGCCCAAACCACGGCGCAAAGCTTCTTTGGCTTTGAGCTGTGCTTCTGAGGTGTCTAAACGCAACAATGCAGCATTGTTGGTAAAGCTGTTGTCATGACTGGCAATATTTTCTGATTGTAAAATTTGCTCTGCTTTTTGTACGATGCTTTGATCAATTTGGGTACCAGCTTTGGCACCTGAAATTTGAACAGCAGGTTCATCTGGATACAAGCTAGGCAGGGCATATAATGTACTCACCACAAGAACTACGAGGATGAGTAGATATTTCCATGCTGGGTAACGCATTTATTTTCTTCTTAAAATGAAAAAGTCGTGCGTGAGCACGACCCTTTTTTGATTAAAGATTGTTTAATGTGCCTTCAGGAAGAACTGAAATGACACTCGCGCGTTGAACTTTAACTTCTACACCACGGCTTAATTCAACTACTGCAAAATCACCTTCAATTTTCGTGATTTTACCCATCAAACCGCCTGCAAACACCACTTCACTACCAACGCCCAAGCTTTCAATCAGTGCACGGTGTTCTTTGGCACGTTTTGATTGTGGACGCCAAATCAAGAAGTAAAAGATTGCAATAAAAACAGCAATCATTAAAAGGTTGGCTACAAGGCTTGGTTGTTGTGCAGCTTCACCTGCTGCGTGAGCAGTCGAAATAAAAAGGCTCATTTCATTTTCCTAAACTAAAAACTGGCGATCAGTGATCTGATAATAAATTGGGTTTGTTCTGCAATTTACCTTGTCTTTTTACTCAGCGCAAATACTGAAAAGACTAATCTTCAGGACAAGGTGGAACTTCTAGACCACGGCGGGTATAAAAGTCCTGTACAAAATCATCAAAAGTACCGTTATCCAAGGCATTACGGATGTCTTGGGTGAAACGTTGGTAATAACGTAAATTGTGGATGGTACCCAACATAGAGCCGAGCATTTCGCCACATTTTTCTAAATGGAACAAATAGGCACGGGTAAAGTTTTTACAGGTATAACAATCGCAATGTGGATCGAGCGGGCTTTGATCATGGCGATATTTGCTATTGCGAATACGTACCAAGCCATCGGTCACAAAGTAATGTCCATTACGTGCATTACGGGTTGGCATCACACAGTCGAACATATCTACACCACGACGAATGGCTTCAACAATATCTTCTGGTTTGCCCACGCCCATCAAATAACGTGGTTTATCTTCTGGCATTTTCGCTGGCAAATAATCCAGCACTTTGATCATTTCTTCTTTCGGTTCACCTACCGAAAGACCACCAATGGCATAACCATCAAAACCGATATCAAGCAAGCCATTTAGAGATTCATCACGTAAATCTTCATACATGCCGCCCTGAATAATACCGAACAGGGCATTGCTGTTGTTGAGTTCATCGTGGTGATGGGTTTTACAGCGTTTGGCCCAACGTAAAGACAATTGCAGTGATTTTTGTGCTTCTTCATGTGTTGCAGGGTAAGGCGTACATTCATCAAAAATCATGACGATGTCTGAATTCAAGGTTTTCTGAATTTCCATTGAAATTTCAGGGGATAAAAATACCTTTGAGCCATCAATGGGGGAACGGAAGGTTACGCCTTCTTCTTTAATTTTACGCATAGCGCCTAGGCTGAATACCTGAAAACCGCCTGAGTCAGTTAAAATAGGCTTATCCCATTTAATAAACTCGTGTAGACCGCCGTGTTCCTGAATCACTTCCAGTCCTGGACGTAAATATAAATGGAAGGTGTTACCTAAAATAATTTGCGCCTGAATTTCTTCAATATCACGTGGCAACATGCCTTTGACCGTACCATAGGTCCCTACAGGCATAAACACAGGGGTTTCTACAACACCATGTGCAAGGGTTAAGCGGCCACGACGGGCACGTCCCGACTGACCTAATTTTTCAAACTTCATATAAGTTCCAAATCAAGGCGAAAAAACAGTTCGCTGATTGTTAGCGCTAAAAGTGCACTATTTTCCTAGATTCTGCAGGGAATTGCCAGTTGAGATACGTTTTCATTGTTAAAAATTACGTGCAAAAAAATTCAGTCACTTTATTGGAGACTACGTGGCGTAAAATTGCTGAATCCGTTGGGTAATTTCTTCTTTATGCAAGGCAAACTCACCTTGTTCATGGCTGTCCATCGCTGCAACATGCTGAATCAGGCGCTGAACATACAGATTGCTGTCAATAAAACTTGGCTCTAGCGTGAGCAAGTAGGCTTCATGTGCAATGCTTAAATAATCATAAGGCTCAATTTCTAAAAGCTGTGCCAAATCGGTAAGTAAATCTTTATCGACCTGTTGCAGTTTGAGTTTGTTGTGCTGTGTATTGGTGGTTTGCACAGTATGCTGCACATGATGAGCAAGTAAAAATTCATCCAGTAATGCGCTGGGTGCATTTAGAAATTGTGCAGAATAAATTTCAAAATCATGCTGTTTTGGAATATGAATCAAAAATACAATCTGACTCAAATCTAGGCCATAAGCATTGGAGAGTGCTTGTTTGGCTTGTTGGAAAATATCCAATAACAGTTCTAGATGGTTGTATTGTGGGGTGTCGGGGCTATTGAGTAGGGGGTTGCCATATATATACCGCTGTTTGAAATAATCTGCAAAAATATTTTTAAATTGATGCAACCCCTGAGCACTATGCGTTTGGGTGCGATAACGCCATTTTTCCACGTTCCATTTGTCTGCTTCAGATAAGTACTCAGCAGAATCTTCCTGTTTACTAAACAGACTGCGTGTGCTTGAAACTGCCAGATAATCGATGCCTAGATATTCATTTAAAACTAATGCGCAGGCATAGAGTTGATCGGGTTCATACTGCTCATAGAGTTGAAAAAACTCTTGAATTAGGCTGTCTTTTAAATTTTGGAGATGATTTAGCATGGTGATATCGCGACTTTTTTTATTGTAGGAATGCTCATTTTTATTGAACAGTAGTTGTTTGTATTTTGTTCAGGTTTTGATTGTCTCAAAGCTGAAAAAAATGTCAAGAATGCTCAATAATTTGTAGTCAAAGTGCAGCTAAGTTGTTAAATTGCCCTTAGAGCCAATTCATAGAGGTGGGCTATGAGTGAATTAAACAGTGCACTAAAAGAAGACCAATTCTATAAAACACTTTTGGAAACCACGAATGCAATTCCGTGGCAGATTAACTGGAAAACCAAAGCTTTTAGCTATATTGGCCCACAAATTGAGTCTTTACTGGGTTGGACGCAAGACAGCTGGAAAACTGCACAAGATTGGATTGATCGGATGCATCCTGAAGATCGGGACAAGACCGTGAATATGTGTGTGAGTCTGTCCGATCAAGGCACAGACCACGAAGCGGATTATCGTGCCTTAACCGCTACAGGAGATTATGTCTGGATTCGTGATGTGGTGCATGTGATTCGTGAAAATAACGAAACTGTGGCGATTATTGGGTTTATGTTTGATATTTCTGCGCGTAAACAAATGGAGTTGGAACTCGAAGCGTTGAGTCGCAAAAATCTGGCTTTGAGCTTACAAGACCCGCTGACCTTGGTTGCCAATCGAAAGGCGCTCAGTGAGCGTATAGAAAACGAATTTAAACGTGCTGTGCGTCATCAACATGCATTGTCTCTCTTGTTTATCGACATCGACCATTTCAAGCCTTATAACGACAATTATGGACATTTACAGGGTGATCATTGTTTGATTAGTGTGGCGCAGTTGCTTAAACAACACTTTGCGCGTGCATCTGACTTTGTGGCTCGCTTTGGTGGTGAAGAGTTTGTGGTGCTATTGCCTGAAACACCATTGGCAGATGCTGTACAACTTGCTGAAAACTTTAGGCAGGCAGTATATGCGCTGGAAATTCCACATACCAAGACAGGGGAGATTACCCAAGTCACTGTGAGTATTGGCGTAAATAGCTATCATCAAAATCAGCAATATCACAATGTGGTCGACTTTCTGCATTCAGCCGATGAGTTGTTGTATCTAGCAAAAAACAAGGGACGCAATCAGGTGCAGTATTTGACACAGTCTTTTGTTTAGTTGAAATCTAAAAAAACAGCAAGCTTCGTGCTTGCTGTTTTTATTCATGCGTTGAAAAATAATTTTAAATGAGCGGTTTAGAATTAAATGGCTTAAAAGTTTGGACGATAATCAAAACTTTGTGCTGCACCGTTGTCCCGAAAGGCGCGCACAGGTTTTTTCGCTGTGGTTGCAGTGTTAATCATGTTGTTAGGAAAGACCTGAATATAGTTATTAAATAACTCGACATTGCGGTTATAAATAGTAATCGCAGCACCGACATTTTCGTTCTGCTCATCAATTTCATGCATCATTTTTAAATACAGTTGGTCGGCTTTGAGTTCAGGGTAATTTTCGACCACCACATTTAAGCTGCGCATCAATTCTTTGCTCAAGGCTTCAACACGTTGTAATTGGCTGACATCGGCATTGTTGATGTTTAGGTTCATAATATTTTGGCGCAGTTCAGTCACTTTTTCTAAAGTGCCTTTTTCCATACCTGCATATTGTTCGACCACTGGCGCAAGTTCTTCAAGCGTTTTTAACTTCTGTCGTTCAAAACTGGTCACATCTGCCCAAGCGCGGATGGTGGCGTTGTGGTGGCGTACGATGTTGTTACGAATCATGATGCCCAGCATCACCAAGACGATGACAACCAAAAGAAAAATTGCGATACCCATGTTTTGCCCCAAGACGATTTTCTTAGTCCAGAAAATCAATCAAATCTGTCTGTAATTGTTCTAAATAAGGTAATTTAAAAGTGCGTAAGTGTCCACGCAATGCGGAAATATCTTGAATATTTTTTGCTTTACTGGAAATTTCAAACAAGTTGCGATTACCTAAAAAACAGAGCGTGTTCCGCTCAGGGTGAAATAACAAATCACCTTGCTGATGCTGAAAAAAATCATCCAGTTTTAACACCATTGCAGGGCTGAGCGTACGCGCCAGTTGAATTGCATCACTGCCAAAAAAGTTGAGTTTTTGATTCAGGCGAATGTCACTGGTATGCCACGGCACATGATAAGGCGCACCAAAGGTTTTATTGTTTGAGGTAACGGCTAAACCTTGTAGCTGCACATCAAAGACAAATACGCCCGATAAATGCCGCACCACTTCACGCACTTTATAGTCATTGCCATTTTGATCTTTAATGCGGGTTTCACTGACATAGCGATATTCAAAGACCAAAACCTGATGTTGCTTGCCTTGTTGATCTTGCCAAACAGTACTGGCGTAACGGCGAATTTCATTGGACAGATTCCCTAAATTAAACAAGGGAAACAGACTTTTTAAATGAGCAATCAAATAAACGGGTTGTAGGGTTCGGGCAAGATGTTGCGGTGGTTGCTGCCATGCCAGTTGATAGCGCTGTGCAATGCTTTCTTGTTCTAAAAAAGTGATGACTTCTTCAATGGGGTCGTCTTGTTCATAGGTAATAAATGCCCAGAAGATACAGCCTAACCCAATCAGCAAGCAGAATTGCAGCCAAATATTACTCGGTTGAATCAAGAGCAATAAACAGAACAACACACCTATAATGCCAAGCAGGACAGGCAAAACATTTTCAAACTTGAGGGTGATGTCATCTTGCCAAGGGTGTAAGCCATCTAAAATATCTTGATGGCTTTGTGCTTTTTTTCCAATATCCCATAACCGCGCGATATTACGAAATACCCGTTGATTCTTCTTGCGTCGAATATGAATGGAGTGTTGCACGGAATCGAGCGGCATGGCGGTTTCTTTTACAGTTTGAAAATTAAGTCTGAGCTTGATCAATCAGCATGGCATCGCCATAGCTAAAGAAACGATAGCGTTCCGCCACAGCATGTTGATACGCCTGCATGACATTTTCACGGCTTGAAAGCGCAGATACCAACATTAATAAGGTGGATTCAGGCAAGTGGAAATTGGTGATTAGACGATCCACCACTTTAAACTGATAACCTGGGTAAATAAAAATTTGCGTATCACCCGACCACGCTGCAAGTTTGCCTGCATGGGCTTGGGCAGCACTTTCCACGGCACGGGTGGCAGTTGTGCCCACTGAAATAACTTTGTTGCCTCGTGCTTTGGTTTCACGAATCAGCGCTACGGCAGCTTCAGAAACTTCACACCATTCACTGTGCATGATGTGATTGGCAATATCATCGGTACGTACAGGCAGGAATGTACCTGCGCCCACGTGCAAGGTCACAAAGGTTTTTTGAATGCCTTTATCTGCTAGCTGTTGCAGTAAGGCTTCATCAAAGTGCAAGCTGGCAGTGGGTGCGGCAACACTAGCAAGTTTTGTTGGGTCGTTAAATACGGTTTGATAACGCTCGGTATCAATCGCTTCTGCTTCGCGGTTAAAGTAGGGTGGAATCGGCAACTGACCGTAGGCATCCAATACGTCTAAAATAGGCTGCGAAAACTCGACAATAAATAAGTTTTCATGGCGACCTTGTACGGTCACTTTTACAGCATCAGGCCCAATAAACAGTTCTGCACCTGCTTTTGGTGAGTTGCTGGCTTTAATATGGCAATGGGCAATAAATTGATCTTGCAGACGTTCTACCAAGACTTCCACTGCACCGCCTGTGGCACGTTTACCTTTAAGACGCGCTTTCATGACTTTGGTATCGTTAAGTACCAGTAAATCGCCCGCTTCGAGTAAATTCAGTAAGTCGGTAAATTGATGGTCATGATACTGACCTTGAGCATCAAGATGCAGCAGACGAGAGGCGCTACGACTTGCTAGTGGGTAACGAGCAATGAGTTCATCGGGGAGATTAAAATTAAAGTCAGAAAGCTGCATGATAAAAACAAGTTAGAACACTGGGAAAACTGCGCCTAGTATATGCTTTTTTAGGTTTTATGGATGAAATTGGTCGATTATAAATCAAAAAAATGACAGCTGATTTAATTTTAAACAATTGCAAAAAACTTGCGTTGACAAGCTGTCAAAAAAGTTTATTATACCCATCAACACCTACCCGAGGTGGTGAAATTGGTAGACGCGGCGGACTCAAAATCCGCTGTCAGAGATGACGTGTCGGTTCGAGTCCGACCCTCGGGACCATATAAAGGAAAAGCCCTCAAGCATATTAAGACTTGGGGGCTTTTTTTATTGTCTGAACTTTATCCAATGATTTGAATATCCTTAAGTTTTTATATGAAGATTGTCGTTTGCTTCAATTTAACTTTTGGGACTCATGGATAAGAATGGGTATACAGAATAAGAAATAAAGATATATGTGAAGATATAGCTCACCTATTCAGTCTTTATCAATTTACTGCCAACAAAAAACCAGTGCTTTCACACTGGTTTTTTGTAGAACAGGCACTGAATCGTATCAGTGCGATGTCATCGCATTAAATAGTTTCAAGTGCAGCATTGAATGTTGCGCTTGGACGCATTACTGCATTCACTTTAGCTTGATCTACTGCGTAGTAACCACCGATATCAACCGATTTACCTTGTACTTCCGCAAGTTCAGCAACAATTTTGTCTTCGTTTGCAGCTAAAGCTTGTGCAAGTGGTGCAAACTTCGCTTTCAACTCAGCATCTTCGTCTTGAGCAGCAAGTGCTTCTGCCCAGAATTTTGCCAAGTAGAAGTGGCTGCCACGGTTGTCCAGTTCGCCAGTACGACGTGATGGAGACTTGTCGTTATCAAGTAATTTGCTGGTCGCTTGATCAAGAGTTGATGCAAGTAATTTCGCACGAGTATTATCTTCTTTAATACCCATTTCTTCTAAAGAAGCAGCAAGCGCAAGGAACTCACCTAATGAATCCCAACGTAAGTGGTTTTCTTCAACAAGTTGTTGTACGTGTTTAGGCGCAGAACCACCCGCACCAGTTTCGTACATACCACCACCCGCCATTAGCGGAACGATAGATAACATTTTCGCAGAAGTACCAAGCTCCATAATTGGGAACAAGTCAGTGAGGTAGTCACGTAAGATGTTACCTGTTACAGAAATGGTGTCTAAACCACGCGCAACACGCTCAAGCGTATAACGCATCGCACGAACTTGTGACATGATTTGAATATCTAAACCAGTCGTGTCGTGATCTTTTAAGTATTTTTGAACTTTCTTGATCACTTCGTTTTCGTGTGGACGGTACGGGTCTAACCAGAAAATTGCTGGCATACCAGAGTTACGTGCACGTGTTACTGCAAGTTTAACCCAGTCGCGAATAGGTGCATCTTTCACCTGACACATACGCCAGATGTCGCCTTCTTCTACGTTTTGAGTCATCAACACTTCACCCGTGTCAATGTCGGTGATGTTTGCAACACCTGCAGCAGGAACTTCAAAAGTCTTGTCGTGTGAGCCGTATTCTTCAGCTTTTTGCGCCATCAAACCTACGTTTGGCACAGTACCCATCGTACGTGGGTCGAAGTTACCATTCCACTTACAGAAATTGATCATTTCTTGGTAAATACGCGCGAAAGTAGATTCAGGCATTACTGCTTTACAGTCGTAAGGTTTACCGTCAGCACCCCACATTTTACCGCCACCACGAATCATTGCAGGCATAGAAGCATCTACAATTACGTCGTTTGGAGAGTGGAAGTTGGTGATGCCTTTTGCAGAATCCACCATTGCAAGTGCAGGGCGGTGTTCTTGGCATGCGTGTAAATCTTCGATGATTTCTTCACGTAAAGAAGTTGGTAAGGTTTCGATCTTTTCATAAAGACCTGCCATACCGTTGTTGACGTTAATGCCAAGTTCTTCAAACAATTTACCGTGTTTTTCAAACGCTTCTTTATAGTAAATTTTCACACAGTGACCGAATACAATCGGGTGTGAAACTTTCATCATGGTCGCTTTTACGTGTAAAGAGAACAAAATGCCTGCTTCTTTACAATCATCCAATTCTTTTTCATAGAAGTCGCAAAGCGCTTTCTTGCTCATGAACATAGAATCGATGATTTCGCCATCAAGTAACGCTACTTTTTCTTTCAATACAATGGTTTCACCAGAATGAGTGATGAGTTCCATTTTTACGTTACGTGCGCGGTCAAGCGTCATTGATTTTTCGCCATGGTAGAAGTCACCTTCATCCATGTGTGAAACGTGAGTTTGTGACCATTGCTTCCATTCACCCATAGAGTGAGGGTGTTTTTTTGCATAGTTTTTCACTGCAGCAGGTGCACGACGGTCAGAGTTACCTTCACGTAATACAGGGTTTACTGCTGAACCTAAGCATTTACCAAAACGAGCGAGTAAAGCTTTCTCTTCTTCAGTATCCGCATTTTCAGGATAGTCAGGAATTGCATAGCCTTTTGCTTGTAATTCCTTGATACATGCAATTAACTGAGCAACTGAAGCACTGATGTTCGGAAGTTTGATGATATTGGTATCTGGATCTTGCGTGAGACGTCCAAGCTCTGCGAGGTTGTCGGCTACCTTCTGTTCTTCGCTTAGGTATTCCGAGAATTCAGAGAGTACGCGTGCTGCGACAGAGATATCACTCTTGACAATCTCGATGCCAGCAGGCTTAGTAAAGGTCTCAATGATCGGCAGTAGAGAGTAGGTCGCCAACAATGGCGCCTCATCGGTCAGTGTATAAATGATTTTTGACTTTCCACCAGCCATATATAGCCCCTTGCTTTGATTGAGTTTTTTAGGAGCGAGATAATGACTCAGCCCCTGCGAACCGATTTGCCTAATTTAACCTTGAGAGTATCGACTCTCTATGCATTTCAGTCAACGTAATTACAGTGATGACGCCATTTCGCTACGAAATGATGTGTCGCATTTGTGCGAATCAAGACACGGTTTAATGTAAAAACGAGCCTATTTAAACCTAAAAATCGCCTTGAGTATTTAGTGTTGAAATACTAATCAAATCGTATGATGAAGATATGACATCAAAAATATATGTATATTTTATTATAAATTAACCAGTTGAGGGTTCGACTTAAGTCGTATGTTTGATAAATAATCGATGAAAATGATACGTAGATATATTTAGTTTATTTATTTTGTAAATTTATCAATATTTTACATTATTTTTTTACAGTATGAGGTAATGTAAATTCTTGTATAGAAGTTTAGATTTTCTTTAAAAACGGCTGCAAATCTACAGATAAAAAGCCTGATTGATATTTTAAAAGTTTAGATCTATTTTTATGGTCTAAATTTTACAAAAATCGGCGTATTTTTTTGCTGCTTTGAAGCAGTTCGATTCCTCTGAAAGCGTGGTTCATCATGATCTCAACTCTTATTCATACATAGATGAAAAAAAAGCATGAAAGAAGAGGCAGCGATTTGTTGCACAGTTTTTAAATTGGTTTGAAAGCTTATGTTTTGTGTTAAAGTTTGTAGGTTAACTCTGAATTCTATGGACGAATTTTGAAGAGAAAATAATTCATAACGTGTCAAACTTTAATTAACGAGGCAAAAATGAAAATACAGTTGCTTGAAATTGGTCCCGAAACGGAGCAACTCAGTGCTTGCACACTCTCGTTATTATTGGGCATACATACGCCAACTAACCAAATTGATGGTTTTTTGAAGTTTGCCCGTCAAATGTTGCAAGTCGATCATGCCATTTTGACTTTTAAAAATGAGCCATATATCTGGTATTCCACCAATCAAGTTTTTAAAGCTTTTCATGCCAATCCAACCGCACAGTTAGACGTTTTCTTTCAAGGTCAGCAACTGATTGAACCTCAACATCCTCAATATGCGAATTTTGTGCAGCATATTGCAAGTTTGGGGATAGAAGCGGCTCGTTTAATTGCACTGGATTTACTCAAAACCGATGGCGAGTCGATTGGGCAGTTGTTGTTATTTGATCATCGTGAAGAAGCGTTTAGTTTAGGTGCTTTGCCGACAGTGGCGGAGTTTGCTGCAGGTTTGGTGCGTTATATTGAATTAAAAGTTGATTATGCAAGCTTAAAAGAACTGTATGAACAGCAGTCTGCATTGAATTTTAGTAAAACCAAATTTTTCCAAATTATTGCGCATGATTTGCGCGCGCCATTTCATGGCTTATTGGGGTTTTCGGAAGTTTTAGCGCAAGAGCGCGAAACTTTGGATGATTCTAGTATTCAAAATATTGCCGACTATTTATTCGACACAGCACAATCGACCTATAACTTGCTAGAAAGTTTATTGAATTGGGCGATGGCAGAGGGTGGACGCTTTGTGTATCACCCAATTAATTTTGAGTTAAAGCAATCGACCAAAATTGTTTGCGATGTGTTGAAAAGTTTGGCAATCAAGAAAAATATTGAACTGATTGATCAAGTTGAAGAAGGCATTAAAGTTTATGCCGACATCAATATGATTACCTCGGTGATTCAAAATTTGGTGTCGAATGCGCTGAAATTTACCTTTACCGATGGCACAGGCAAAGTCATTTTACGTGCAGAGCAAACAGAAACCAGTGTGGATATTTATATTCAAGATACGGGTTTGGGCATGACTGCACAACAACTCGAAACGCTGTTCGAGCCTAAACTTACTGTTAGTTTTAAAGGCACTGCAGGTGAAAAGGGTATTGGTTTAGGTTTGGTGTTGTGTAAGCGTTTTGTCGATTTGAACCACGGGCAAATTGTGGTGGAATCGAAAGAAGGTGTGGGAACGACTTTTAAAGTCAGTTTGCCAATTGCGACCAGTAGCCATCAAGTATTAAGTAAAGAAGCGTTATTATCTGAGAAAACTTAATTTCAAAGTTTATATACAAAGCAAGCAAAAGCCTGTGGATGTTTAAAATCATCCACAGGCTTTTTTTATCGTGATCAATTTAGATCAACTCTTGCATTATTGAATGTTTTGAATCGGACTACCACCCAACGCTTGCAATAAAGTCACATAGGCGTTGTATTGGTTTTGCTTGGTCTGCAATAAACTTAAACGTGCATTGCGGGTGGTTTCTTGTGCATCTAGCAGGTTTTTTAAGGCAATCGCACCATGCCGATAACGCACCTCAGTTAAGCGTTCAGTTTTCTCTGCCAGTGCTAAATTGCGGCTTTGCAGCGCGACTTGTTGATTCAGCGCGGTTCGTGCTGACAGTGCATTTTCGACATCGGCAAAGGCTTTATATAAAGTTTGTCGATATTGCACAATGGCTTTTTCATATTCCAAAGCATTCACTTTTAGATCGCGCTGCATATCATTCCATTGCAAAAATGGCAGGGTTAAACCTGCACCTAAAGTGGCAATTGGGTTTTTTAGGGCATCGCTTAAAGAGGTATGCGCGCCTGTACCGACACCTGTACTGAGTGTGCCTGTAAGACTGATGGATGGGTAATAACTGGCTCGATTGGCATCTTTATTGGCCAAGGCTTTACGTAAACGTAATTCGGCTGCACGTAAGTCGGGACGACGTGACAGCAGTTCTGCAGGTAAGCCAGCAGTAATATTCGGTAAACGAACAGCGGCTAAACTCTGTGGTTCATTGATATTCAACATTTGCACAGGTTGATGCAGTAAAACTGCCAAGGCGGTGCGTGTTTCAACTTTTTGCTGTGCAATTTGGCTCAAGGTTGATTTTTGACTTTGCAGGGCTTGTTCGGCTTGGTTTAAATCCAATCCTGAAACTGCACCCGCGCGATATTGCGCACTGACCAATTGATACGTTTTTTGCGTACTGGCAAGGTTTTGTTGTGCGACAACATAGCGTTCATTTAAATAACCCAATTGCCAATATAAATTGGCAGTGGTTGCAATCAGGCTTTGTGTGGTGGCTTGTAAGTCTTGTTCGGTGGCTAAGGCTTCCCAACGTGCAGCTTCAGTCTGATTGGCAAGTTTACCGAATAAGTCCAATTCATAGCTCAGTCCGGGATAATTCAGCGAAATCCCACGCGCTGTATCACCATTGCCCTCTAAACTAAATTGATGCCCTGTAGAAATACCTGCATTGCCAATCCGGACACCTTGCTGACTTTGGCTTTGTTTTGCTTGTAATCTGGCTTGTTGTAAATTCAGTCCTGCAACCGCGAGGTCACTGTTACGCGCCAAGACTTGTTCAACCAATTGATTTAAAGCAGCATCGTGAAAGAGTGTCCACCAACGGTCTGTATTTAGTTGTGCAAGGACTTGCTGGCTTTTTTGCTGCTGCTCAAACTGTTGAGGAATATTTACAGCAGGTGCCTGATAAGGTGTTTTGACTACGGCTGCACAACCCACTAAGCTGCTGCCAAGAAAAAGCGCAGTGACGAGTTGGCTGAATTGTCGTGACTTCTGGTTAAATCGCATCATCATTCCTTACTCTAATTCCTTATTCTCTAGATAGCGCATCGACAGGGTTCAGTTGGGCAGCATTACGTGCAGGAATAAAACCGAACACAATTCCAATCAGGCTTGAACAGACAAAAGCGGCTACAATCGAGGTGGTGGAGTACGCCATTTGAAAGGTTCCACCTGCCACATGATTAATCAATTGCCCAATTCCGAGTGCGAGCAAGACGCCAAGTACACCGCCTAAAATACACACTAAAATGGCTTCAATTAAAAATTGCTGCAAAATATCGCTTTGTCGTGCGCCGACTGCCATGCGTACCCCAATTTCTTGGGTGCGTTCTGTGACAGAGACCAACATGATGTTCATTACGCCAATTCCACCGACCACCAGTGAAATCACTGCAATAGCAGAAACCAGTAAGGTCATGGTGGCGGTAGTTTGTTGGATGGTTTCACGGATACTGTCGGCATTTTGAGTAAATACATCCTGCGCACCATGACGCTGTACCAACAGACTTAGGATGGCATTTTCTGCTGCAGCACTTGGATATTCATCTTTGACTCGTACAATAATGCTGCGCACATGGCTTTGGCCAAGCATGCGGCTCATTACCGTAGAGTAGGGCAAATACACATTTAAGCTGTCGGCATTGCCCATCATGCTTTTTTGTTCTTCGACCACGCCAATAATACGGCTGGGTACGCTGCCCAATAAAATTACTTGCCCGACAGGGTTGCTGCCATCACTAAAAAATGTATTTTTGGTGTTGTGATCAATCACCACATCTTGCGCTTGTTCCAGCACGCTGTGTTTGTCAAAAGGCTGACCCGACTGGAAGTTCATGCCGCGCACATAGAAAAAGTCTTCGCTCACACCATTGACTGTGGCAGAAGCCTCGGTGTCTTTAAAACGTACTGTGACGTTGCTATTGACCGATGGGCTGACCCCATCCACATAAGGTTGTTCTGCCAAAGCATCGGCATCGGCAGGAATTAGGGTTTTAAGCTGAGATGAGCGCGAGGTATCACCAAAACCACGCCCCTGAAACACGGTAATGGTGTTGGTACCTAAACTGCTGATGTTCTCTAAAATTTGTTTCTGTGAACCATTGCCAAGTGCCACAACAGATACAACCGAAGCGATCCCGATAATAATCCCGAGCATGGTTAAAAAGGTGCGCATGCGATGCGCATTCATCGCCAGTAGCGCCATGCGGAAGGCTTCACCTAAACGATCAAATACAGAACGCCAAGCTGAAGTTCTTTTTTGTGGTGAATGTTGCAAAGTTTGTTGGGTAATATCATCTTGATCGGCAGGTGTGTTGGGCTGATCAGAAATAATAAGCCCGTCACTGATTTCAATAATCCGTGTGGCATTTTTAGCGACATTATGGTCATGTGTGACCAAGATGATGGTGTGACCTTTGGTATTTAGCTCACGCAAAATCCGCATCACTTCAATACCGCTATTCTTGTCGAGTGCACCTGTGGGTTCATCGGCAAGAATCACATCGCCACCATTCATCAAGGCACGTGCAATGGATACACGTTGTTGTTGTCCACCTGAAAGCTGACTTGGGCGGTTTTGGGTTTTATCGGCTAGACCTAAGTCACTGAGCAGCGCAGTCGCGCGTGCTTGTCGTTCTTCAACATCGGCACCTGCATAAATTGCAGGCACTTCGACGTTGCCCGCAGCGCTTAAATCACCCAATAAGTGATAGCGCTGGAAAATAAAACCAAAATATTCACGACGTAGTTGTGCCAATTCATCGGCTTCAAGTTGTCGGGTTTCACGTCCTTTGACTTTATAGCTGCCAGTGGTGGGTTGATCCAGACAGCCCAAAATATTCATGAGAGTGGATTTCCCCGAACCCGACTGACCTACAATGGCAACCAATTCACCTGGGTAGATCTTCAGGTCAATGCCTTTGAGAATCTGCACTGTAGATTCACCCGCAGGGAATTCACGGGTCAGATTGGTGACCTCTAACAGAGGTTGTGACTGACTCATCTTACATTCTCACTGATGGGCCAACACGACCACCACGCTTCGCCGCATCGTTTGAGGTATCGGAGCCATCGGCAATAATGACTTGATCGCCCAGTTTTAAGCCACGAATGACTTGTACTGTTGCACGGTTATTTAAGCCAAGCAATACCGATTGAGGTCGAGCTGAGCCATCGGCTTGCAGTACACGTACCATGCCTAAAGAGGCTTTACCTTGATCAATCAAGGCTTTTTCATTGGCAGTCAATTCCAAACGGGCAGGGCGTTTGGCAGAACTGGCATCGGTATTGTCGCGCTCAGCACGTGCGTTGCTGTCAGAATTATTGCTGTTGCCACGACTGCGTGAACGGTTTGCACCTTGCACCGCAGCAGCAGGAATGGTCAGCACATTGCGCGCTTCTGCCAAAACAATGGACACTTGTGCGGTCATATTGATGCGTAGCTTGCCGTCTTCATTTGGTACGTCAAATAAAGCGTTGTAGTACACGGCAGAACTTGAAGATGATGAGGTGTTGTTATTGCTTTCGGTATTGATGGATTTGGGTGCAGGTTCTACCTGACGTAAAGTAGCATAATGTTTTTTCTCACTGTTGCCCAAGGTGGTGAAATAGACCGTTTGTCCCTCTTCGACCTTCATTACATCCGCTTCAGAAATTTCTGCTTTTACAGTCATGGT
Organism: Acinetobacter sp. YH01004; assembly: GCF_013420455.1. Lineage (NCBI taxonomy): Bacteria > Pseudomonadati > Pseudomonadota > Gammaproteobacteria > Moraxellales > Moraxellaceae > Acinetobacter > Acinetobacter sp. YH01004. The sequence continues at coordinate 18,093 of NZ_VOXZ01000020.1, read as the reverse complement.
GTCAAGTTTGGCTAATTTAACAATCGTGGGCGCACTTTGATTGGCGTTCACGGTTTGACCTTCTTCGGTCACAATTGCAACGACAGTGCCATCCATTGGGGCAAGAATACGGGTATAACCTAAATTTTCTTTAGACGTGTCTAAAGTTAGGCGTGACTGTTCAATTTGAGCATTAATGGCAGCAATTTCTGCTTGTGCAGTTTTATAGTTGGCTAAGGCAGTTTCAAGTTCGGCACGTGAGGTCGCATCTTGCGCATACATGGCTTGTTGACGCTGATATTCTGCTGCGACTTTGGCGAGATTGGCTTGTCGAACCGCCAATTGTGCCTGTTGGTTTTTAATACTGGCCTGCGCTGTTTTAAACTCATTTTCCTGTCGTACGGAGTCAATTTGGGCAATCAACTGTCCTTGTTTGACTTGATCGCCTAACTGAACATACATTTTTTTGACTTGACCTGAAACTTGCGCACCAACACTGACCATTTTGGTGGCTTCAAGTACGCCTGTTGCCAACACCGCACTTTCAATATCTCCACGGCTCACTTCGGCAGTAATGTATTGCGGTTGTTGTTCTTTGGGTTTTAAAAAATACCAAGCGGCAAATGCCAGCATCAGCGCAATGATAATTCCCGCAATAAGTTTGGTCGATTTTATTTTTGGCATGAGTCAAAAAACAGAAAAAGAAATTAAAAGGATTATAGAAGTGAAATAAGGATAAATCGTGAATTTTTTGAAGAAACTGCAAATGAGAATTATTTATTAGTGGTTTGAGCTAGATTTAATACAGTCTGAGTACGGTATTACATCCATAAAAAAAGTGAAAATAGCATCTGTTAACGAGGTGGGGTAGTTTGTTTCATCTCTATGATAATTTTATGAATTTTTATGATAAATGCTGAAAAATACAACTATGGTCTAAGTTGCTTAAAAACCTTATTTTCTATATGGATTTAAGAATTAAAAGCAGCTAGTATTAAATTCCATAAAATAATTATGGATTTAATCATTAGGATAATACGGCATCGGGACGATGCAATAAAACATGACTTTAAGCAAAAAATCTGAGGGGTAAATCATGGAGTGGAGTGAGAAATTTAATATCGGAATTGATGTGATTGACAATCAACATCGACAAATTCTGGACTATATTAATGCGCTGGAAAAAATTCGGGCGACAGGTGCGCGGGAGCAAATCAAAGAAGTCTTGGATGACTTGATTGACTATACGCAATCGCATTTTAGCTTTGAAGAAAACTTGTTGTCACAGGTCAATTATCAATACTTACCATCACATCGTGGTATTCACGAACTCTTTGTGAAGCGTTTGAATGATTGCCGTCAGCGTTTTGCCAATGGCGAATCGGTAGAACATGATTTGTATCGTTTGTTGTCTAAATGGTTGATTAACCATATTCAGCATGATGATCAGGATTATGTCGATGCGGTACGCGACAATATGCTGCATTATTTGCGTTCACAGGAACAGAAGAAAGGCAAAAGTTGGTTTGCACGTTTCTTTAGCTAATCCTCTGAAAAGCAGATGATTTTAAAAATTATTTGATGAAGTCTGCTTAATTAAGCCGAGTGAGAAGCAAACAGCGTTTTACCACAGAGTTCTGTAATGGCTTGTAGCACCAAATGTTCAGGGTTTTCCTTGGACATCCCTTTGATGGCGGCATCAATACGCAATAATAGGGCGGGCCATTGCAAGAAACTATTTGGATTTAAACGTCGCAAAGCTTGCTGATAAACACTGACTTTGTTTTTCCAGATACCCAGTTGCAAAGCATTTTGTGGTTGTTCAAATAATTGCATCAGCAGGCGCATTTCTTTGCTGATGCTCCACAAAATTAAACTCATGGCTTCACCCGAAGCCATGAGGTATTGAAAAATTTTCATAGCTTGCGCTAGATTTCCCGTCAGTAAAGCATCATTTAAATCATAAGTGCTATAACGGGATTGATCTTGTAAACAGGCATGTAAATGTTCAATCTGAATCTGCTGAATTTCAGGAAAGGTGTCACTGACCCGCATTAAGCTATTTTTGGCAGCCAAAAGGTTGTGTTCATGATGTTGTTCCAACCATTGCCACGCATCATGTCCCAATTGGATGCCAAGCTTTTCTGCTTCCAAACCTAAAATCTGCTGCCGATCTTTAGGATAATTCGCCGTGAGTGCAACATTGACCCCATTGGCATCAATCAACTGAAAAAAACTGGATTTCAGGCTATTGCTGTCCTGTTTTGGCATCACTACCAACAGCAAGTTTTGTTCATTGTGCTGAATATAACTTTTCAGTTGTTTTAGTGTGCTGGCATCGGGCTTGATATTGCCGTGTACTTCAACCGCCAATTGACTCGAAAACAGTGACAGACTGTTTAAGGCATTGAATACATTTTTCCAATCGCTAACGCTATTTAAATCATAACGCTGACGTTCAATATCCTGTTTTTGCCAACTGGCACGAAAAGCATCCAGCAAGTTTTGTTCGAGTAAGGGTTCTTGACCATGCAAAATCCATACGCCACGTGCTTCATCGACACGTTTGAGGGCTTGTAGATAGTCAAGTTTCATAAAAAATTCGCACTCGAAAACTTATTTAGGGTTTGAATACACAGGTGGGTTGACCAAAGGTAAACGATTAGATGAAATTTGACGCACAATTTGCTGTGCTACATCATCAATAATGACTTCTTTTAAGAATTTTTGTTCCTGATCATCGGTATTCACAGTTGCGACATCGTATTGATAACTGCGCGTTGCCATGACGGTACGAGGTTCGGTGATCGGGTTGCCTTGCGCATCTTCAATACGGAAAGTCACACTCAAACGCAATAAGGTTTCTACCAGTTTGCCATTCAATTCCAAGCGACGTGGCGTATAGTCAAGTACACGCAGTACATAGGCATTAGGGTCATTGCTGAGTTGTACGCCCGCTGTACCCATGTGAATGGAAAGTTTTTCTTCTAATTCTTCAGCATTGCTTGGTAAAGCCAGACTCATTTTTGAATAAGCCACAGGTGCAATGCTTGGATTGGTGCCTTTAAGATGAAAACCGCAGCCGACTAAGCTAGCACTGAGTCCACAAGTTAAAACAATGACTGCTAGACGTTGGCTAAAGTGCATGTGCTGTCCTCTGTAATATTCTTGAAAGTTTAAAAGCGGAAGTTGAGAATATCTTGATTGTAGGTGCAAAGCTCGTTGACTGACAACGGGCTTTGTTTGGAAATTGTTTTAATTCCTTTTTTGTAGGAGGGTTTAGGGGGATTGTTTTATAAAATCCCTCCAAACCTCCCTTTAAAAAAGGGAGGTTTAAAAGCACTTAAACCACCAAATTCACTAGCTTATTCGGTACCACAATTTCTTTCTTGGTTGGCCCAGTCAAGAATGGTTGTACTTCTGGTAAGGCTTTGGCAAGTGCAAGAATGTCTTCTTTAGATGCATCTACCGCTACATCAAGCTTGCCGCGTAATTTACCATTTACCTGCACCACAATCGTTTGAGTATTGCGGGTTAATGCAGACTCATCGACCACAGGGAATAGGGTGGAGGTTAATTCAATTCCGAACTCTGCCAACAAGGTTTGGCTCAAGTGTGGTGCAAATGGCGCAAGCAAGGTCAATAACGTCACAATTGCTTCGCGTTCAACCGCAAGGTCTTGTTCATTCTGTGCTTCAAACTTGTTGCAAGCATTCAAGAGTTCCATCAATGCTGCAATTGCAGTGTTGAACGCATGACGACGCTCAATATCATCGCCCACTTTTTGAATGGTTTCATGGGTTTTGCGACGTAAGTCTTGTGCTGCTGTAGCAAGTTTGCTGCTGTCAATTGCAGTTGCATTGCTGCCTTTTTCAAGGAAACCTGCCGCCAAACGCCAAACACGTTTTAAGAAGCGGTTCGCACCTTCAACGCCTGCATCTGACCATTCTAAAGACTGATCTGGTGGTGCAGCGAACATCATAAATACACGTGCAGTATCTGCGCCGTATTGGTCAATAATGGCTTGTGGGTCGATACCGTTATTTTTCGATTTCGACATTTTTTCCTGACCACCAACAATCACCGCTTGACCATCGCCTATGTATTTAGCCGAAAGAACGCGACCTTTTTCGTCTTTTTCAAGCTCGATATCGGCAGGGTTAAACCAAGTTTTCTTGCCGCTTTCTGCTTCGCGGTAGAAGGTGTCAGCCAAGACCATGCCTTGAGTCAGCAAGTTGGTAAATGGCTCATTGCCTTGTACCACGCCTTCATCACGCATAAGTTTGTGGAAGAAACGCGCGTACAATAAGTGCAAGATGGCGTGTTCTACACCACCAATATATTGATTAACTGGTAACCAAGTTTGCGCAGCTTCTGGTTTGACCATACCGCCAGTAAAGTCTGGAGATGCATAGCGTGCGTAATACCAAGATGACTCTACAAAAGTATCTAAGGTATCGGTTTCACGACGTGCTTCGCCACCACAGCAAGGGCAAGTGGTTTGATAGAATTCAGGCATTTTATTTAACGGGTTGCCTGAGCCATCTGGCACAACATCAGTAGGTAAAATGACAGGAAGCTGATCTTCTGGAACTGGAACTTGTCCACATTTTTCACAGTTGATCATTGGAATTGGACAACCCCAGTAACGTTGGCGTGAAACACCCCAGTCACGTAAACGGAATTGTACTTTTACGTTGGCTAAACCTTGTGGCTCTAATTTCGCTAAAAGTGCATCAAAAGCCGCTTGGAAATCTAAACCATCAAATTCGCCTGAGTTGACCAGTTTACCTTCTTTAGAACCGTACCACTCTTGCCATTGGGTTGTGTCAAAGTCCGCATCGTCTGCACCTTTGGCATCAATCACCTGAATAATTGGCAATTGGAATTTATTGGCAAACTCAAAATCACGCTCATCGTGTGAAGGTACAGCCATCACCGCGCCAGAACCGTAAGACATCAACACATAGTTGGCAATCCACACAGGTAATTCTTTACCTGTTACTGGATGCTTCACAAATAAGCCAGTCGCCATGCCTTTTTTCTCGGCAGTGGCAAGGTCAGCTTCTGCCACAGAACCCATGCGGCATTCTTCAATAAAGGCTTTTAATTGTGCATTATTTTCTGCTGCTTTTAACGCCATTGGATGTTCTGCAGCAACAGCCACATAAGTTGCACCCATTAACGTGTCAGCACGCGTTGTAAATACAGTCAGACCATCTGCATAAATTTCAGGATTTGCCGATGGGAATGTGATTTCCATCCCTTGCGAACGCCCAATCCAGTTGCGTTGCATGGTCAAGACTTGCTGTGGCCAGCCATCTTTTAAAGTTTCTAAATCGTCGAGTAACTCTTGGGCGTAATCGGTAATACGGAAGTAGTACATTGGAATATCACGTTTTTCTACCAATGCACCTGAACGCCAGCCACGACCATTTTCGACCTGTTCGTTGGCTAAAACAGTCTGATCGACAGGATCCCAGTTTACTGTCGAGAGTTTGCGATAAATTAACCCTTTTTTATACAGTTGCACGAATAACCATTGTTCCCAGTGATAATACTCTGGGGTACAGGTGGCAAATTCACGATCCCAATCTACCGCCAAACCCAATTTTTTCAATTGGTCACGCATGTAGGCGATATTTTCAAAGGTCCATTTAGCAGGTGCAACCTGATGGGCAATAGCTGCGTTTTCAGCAGGTAAACCAAAAGCATCCCAACCCATAGGTTGTAAGACTGTTTCACCTTTTAAACGGTGAAAACGGCTAATTACATCACCAATGGTGTAGTTACGCACGTGACCCATGTGCAGTTTGCCGCTTGGGTAAGGGAACATCGAGAGGATATAACGATGTGGACCTTCGACTGTGTCGGCAACTTTAAAGGCTTTACGAGATTCCCAGTCGCTTTGGACTTGGGGTTCAATCGCACTGGCTTGATATTCAGGGTCAATGTGAGTAGTCATAAGGTTAAATCAGGAATAAACGGTTAAAAAAAGTGTGTCACACAGCATAGCGCAAAATGCAGCTAAATTGAATTTTGCGCGTTGGATTGTGCAGGAAAATTTAAGCGAGTCGCACTTTGTGGCTTAAAACTTAAAAAACTTGTGGGTTGGCACGTTCTTGTTGTGCCTGATTTAAAGCTGCATTGGCTTCACGTTGTTGCTGATCCATAGCTGGATTTCCTGCAGGATGATTTGCGGTTGGTGTCGCTTGTTGGTTTGTTGCATTTGCAGCAGTAGGTGCAGGGTTGTCAGCAGGATTTGCAGGAGTGGCAACAGTCGGTGCTGAGTTTCTCCAGCCATAGGTATCGACTTTACCTTTTTTCTTGGCAGTTTTTGGCGGCGGTGTCGTGGTGTAATGGGTTGAGCCATTTACATCGACCCACTTGTAATATTGTTTTGCAGAAACGGCACTGGTGGCAAAAATTAAAATCAAGCTTGCAGAAAGACAACTCAAGCGGATCATTGGCGTTTTCATGTTTGGAAGTCCTGAGCAAAAAAGAGTGTAATGGCAGAAAATCAATTACAATAATCATGTTGGCTAAATTTTAGCAATAATTCCCCGTGAAGCTAGGGTTTGTTGACAATTTTTCGATGATTTTTACCGGCAATAGTGCCTATTTAAAATTGGAGCATTGGCTTGCCTATTTGCGAGTTAAAATAAGCTGAAATGCGTTGGCGAATCATAACCAAGCGATTTATATATTTTTTAATTCATTCTTTATTTTTATGTATGTGATATGAAAAAATTATAAAAAATTCAGCAAATGTCTGAAATTATTTGTTTTATATGGAAATATTAGACTTTGGATTAAATTGTGATGGATGACACAAAGCGCAAAAAATACCCAGTTTATAAATAAAGCAAAAAAAGCCGATTTTTAAACTTGACTTTAGTCGGGTAAACTACAAAAATGCACACTTTAGTTTTATGTGCCTTAGATCGATCACCCTTCGAATAAGTGTCATGTCATGCAATGGGCAACTTCTCTAGCCGAGAAGCTGAACAAAGCTTATAAAATGTGTTTACCCCAACACGTTTTAGATCTCATATTGCTTATACGGTAATCAGATCAGAAATTTTTCCTATTGCCATGAAAACTATGAAATATGTGTGCTATAACAGTGCAGGAATTAATGAACAAAACACTGCAGGTGTCTCCCATTTTGCAGTGACAAGACTAGGGTGAATCACGTTGGAACTTTTATCTGGTGGTGAAATGCTCGTTCGCGCATTGGCGGACGAAGGCGTTGAGCATGTTTTTGGATACCCAGGCGGCGCAGTACTTCATATTTACGATGCGTTCTTTCAACAAGACAAAATTAATCATTACCTTGTGCGCCATGAGCAAGCTGCTGGTCATATGGCAGATGCCTACTCGCGCGTAACAGGTAAAACTGGTGTGGTGCTGGTGACTTCAGGTCCTGGTGCAACCAACACGGTAACTCCAATTGCAACGGCTTATATGGACTCAATCCCAATGGTGATTTTGTCAGGTCAGGTTGCAACACACTTAATTGGTGAAGATGCCTTCCAAGAAACCGATATGGTGGGTATTTCACGTCCGATTGTAAAACACAGTTTCCAAGTGCGTCATGCAAGCGAAATTCCTTCAGTGATTAAGAAGGCATTCTATATTGCATCTTCAGGTCGTCCTGGTCCTGTGGTGGTTGATATTCCTAAGGATGCAACCAACCCAGCAGAAAAATTTGCTTACGAATACCCAGAAAAAGTGAAGATGCGTTCGTATCAACCGCCGCATCGTGGTCACTCAGGTCAAATTCGCAAAGCAATTGATGAGCTATTAAATGCCAAACGTCCTGTGATTTATTCAGGCGGTGGTGTTGTTCAGGGTAATGCTTCTGAGCAATTGACTGAGCTTGCACACATCTTGGGTTTCCCTGTAACCAATACATTGATGGGCTTGGGCGCGTTCCCAGGTAATGATCCACAATTTATTGGTATGTTGGGCATGCATGGTACTTATGAAGCCAACATGACCATGCATAATGCTGATGTGATTTTATGTATTGGTGCGCGTTTTGATGACCGTGTAACCAATAACCCTGCAAAATTCTGTCCAAATGCCAAAGTCATTCATATTGACATTGACCCTGCGACCATTTCAAAAACTATCATGGCGCACATTCCAATTGTAGGTGCGGTTGAACCTGTACTTCAGGAAATGTTGGTTCAATTGAAGCAATTAAATGTGTCCAAGCCAAACCCTGAAGCGATTGCTGCATGGTGGAATCAGATCAATGAATGGCGTAAAGTTCATGGTTTGAAATATGACAAACCAACCGATGGCACGATGAAGCCGCAACAAGTAGTTGAAGCTTTAGACAAAGTGACCAATGGTGATGCGATCATTACTTCTGACGTAGGTCAGCACCAAATGTTTGGCGCGAACTACTATAAGTACAAGCGTCCACGTCAATGGTTGAACTCTGGTGGTCTAGGTACTATGGGTGTAGGTTTACCGTATGCTATGGCGGCTAAACTGGCTTATCCAGATCAACAGGTTGTATGTATCACGGGTGAAGCATCGATTCAGATGTGTATCCAAGAGCTTTCTACCTGTAAGCAATATGGTTTAAACGTTAAGATCTTATGCTTGAATAACCAAGCTTTAGGTATGGTTAAACAATGGCAAGATATGAATTATGAAGGTCGTCACTCAAGTTCTTATGTTGACTCATTGCCTGACTTCCCTAAATTGATGGAAGCTTATGGTCACGTTGGTATTCAAATTAACCATGCCGATGAGCTTGAGTCTAAGCTTGCAGAAGCGATGGCGATTAATGACAAATGCGTATTCATTAACGTAATGGTTGACCGTACAGAGCACGTTTATCCGATGCAAATTGCGGGTCAATCCATGAAAGATATGTGGTTAGGTAAAGGGGAGCGCACAGAATGAGACACATTATTTCCGTTCTCGTTGAAAACGAATCAGGTGCGCTTTCTCGTTTAGTGGGTTTATTCTCTCAACGTGGTTATAACATTGAGACTTTAAACGTTGCGCCAACCGAAGACCCAACACTTTCACGTTTAACGCTTACAACTTATGGTGATGATCATAAAATTGAGCAAATCACCAAACAACTGAATAAATTGGTTGAAGTGGTTAAAGTGGTCGACCTGTCAGAAGGCCCGCATATTGAACGCGAATTGATGCTGATTAAAGTCAAAGCATCGGGTGCTGCACGTGCTGAAATCAAACGTACTGCAGACATCTTCCGCGGACAAATTGTGGATGTCACACCAACGACTTATACGGTGCAGCTTGCGGGTACAACTGAAAAACTAGATGGTTTTATTGACGCGATTGCTGAAAACACCATTTTAGAAGTTGTGCGTTCAGGTGTGTCAGGTATCGCACGCGGCGAAAAAGTTTTAACCATTTAACTAAATTTCATAGTTAATTTTACTCATCGAATTCATTCCATCTCAAAGGATGGAGAGCTTACTCAAGTACTGAATAGACAAGTACTTGAGTAAGATAGGAATCCTAAGCATTTTAGCGGAGACAGCAATGCAAATTTTTTACGATAAAGACTGCGACTTATCTATCATCCAGTCTAAGAAAGTAGCAATCATTGGTTATGGTTCACAAGGTCACGCACACGCGCTTAACCTTAAAGATTCTGGCGTAGACGTAACTGTAGGTTTACGTGCTGGTTCTGCTTCTTGGAAAAAAGCTGAAAATTCGGGTCTTAAAGTTTCTGAAGTTCCTGCTGCTGTTGCTCAAGCTGACTTAGTTATGATTTTGACTCCAGATGAGTTCCAATCACAACTTTATCGTGACGTGATTGAGCCAAACATCAAGCAAGGCGCAACTTTAGCATTTGCTCACGGCTTCTCTGTACTTTATAACCAAGTTGTTCCACGTGCAGACTTAGATGTAATCATGGTTGCACCTAAAGCACCTGGTCACACTGTACGTTCTGAATTCCAACGTGGTTCAGGTGTTCCTGATCTTATCGCGATTCATCAAGATGCTTCTGGTAATGCACGTAACGTTGCACTTTCTTACGCTTCAGGTGTAGGTGGTGGTCGTACAGGTATCATCGAAACTTCTTTCCGTGAAGAAACTGAAACTGACTTATTTGGTGAGCAAGCAGTTCTTTGTGGTGGTGCTGTTGAATTGGTTAAAATGGGCTTCGAAACTCTTGTTGAAGCTGGTTATGCACCAGAAATGGCTTACTTCGAATGCTTACACGAGCTTAAATTGATCGTTGACTTGATGTTCGAAGGCGGTATCGCTGACATGAACTATTCAGTATCTAACAACGCTGAATATGGCGAGTATGTAACGGGTACTGAAGTGATTAACGAACAATCACGTGAAGCAATGCGCAATGCACTTAAACGTATTCAATCTGGTGAATATGCGAAAATGTTCATCCAAGAAGGTGCGTTGAACTACCCATCAATGACTGCTCGTCGTCGTCAAAACGCGGCTCACGGTATTGAAGTAACGGGTAACAAGTTACGTGCGATGATGCCTTGGATCCAAGCAAACAAAATCGTAGACAAAGAGAAAAACTAAGTTTTAGTTTAATCTTTAAAAAACCCTTATTGTATATAAGGGTTTTTTTATGAGTGAAGTAAAGGATGTTACGTGCCTTGCGCTTCGCTCAGAACTGTGTTTTCACTCCTTGCGCTGTAAGCGTCCGCTGAACCCCATGCCTATTTTTTAATTTGAGTTGGATTTCCAGCGATGTGGCGTAATTCTTCTATTTGGGTCGCTTTATGCGTCGGCAGCCTTTTCAGCACATCACTTAAATAGGCATACGGATCCAAGCCATTCAGCTTTGCTGACTGGATTAAAGTCATGATATTCGCCGCTCGCTGGCCGCTGCGCAGCGAGCCAGCAAACAGCCAGTTCTTGCGCCCTAAGGCCCAAGGTCGCATTTGATTCTCTACCCAATTATTGCAAATCGGTAGATTGCCATCATCCAAATAGCGAATTAAAGCTGGCCAACGCTTCAGAGTGTAATTGATGACCTTGGCGGTGGGAGAACTCGATGGCACCGTCAGATGATGTTGGTTGAGCCATTCATATAGTTGTTGCATCACCGGTTGGCTATGCTGTTGTCGGTATTCGCGGCGGTCTTCCGCTGTACCATCGGTCTTTTTCCTGAGTTCTGCTTCTATGGCATACAGTTTCTGAATCAGCACTAATGCCTGTTCAGCGACCTGACTTTTCCCGGTCACATGCAGTTCATGGAATTTACTGTTAGCGGCAATGTAAAAATGACCCCCCAACAGCATTTGAAAATTGACCCCCTTGGTTAATATAGTGGTCTTTTTGGACTGCTCAACATGTTAACTTTGGAGCAAGCAGTGACAATCCAAATACTTCATCAACAAGGTCAATCTATTAAGGCAATTTGAACCGTACCGGGTTTGTCGGAGACTCAATATTCTGAGAGACTATTCCGATGAAAAAACCAAACTATACTCCCGAAATTAGAGAAAGAGCGGTTCAATTACTCATTGAATCTGAAAAGGCGGATTCAAGCCCTGTGACAGTTCAATGAAGTTTATATTTCGAGTCATTGAGGATATGTAGCTTTGCTTACTTTAAATGCTTTGATCTAGTAAAATGATGCTATTCGTGCTTTAGATCTGGTGGGTGAATATGCATATTTTATATGTGAGCGATGGTAAGGCAGGTCATCGCTCTCAAGCATTGGGTCTTTTTAAGGCAATGCAAAAGCAAACAAATATTGATCTGACTTTTGAAGAAATTTCAATTGATCATTTACCACTGTTGAGTTTATTGACCGCATATAAAAAACAAAAACATGCGGCTGTATCGCAGCAACCAGATTACATTTTTGGGGTAGGCAGTCATACGCAATTACGTGTTTTCTTGATGGGTAAAGTTTTTCCATGTGCAAAAACTGTCATTTTAATGAAACCCAATTTTCCATTATCTTGGTTTGATCATGTGGTTATTCCTGAACATGATGGTGTGCCAGAGCAGGCAAATGTGATTGTTACACAAGGTGCGCTGAATCCAATTGAAAATGAGCAGCGACACATTCCAAACCGTATTTTGATCGCATTAGGTGGTTCATCTAAACGGCATCTTTGGAATGCAGATAAGGTGTTGTCTGCGATTGGGCAGATCGTGCAGCAGAATATGCAGTGTGACATTATTTTGACGAGTTCTAGGCGTACACCTGCTGATTTTTTAGCGACATTGGCTCAGCAAAGTTTTGCTTCACGACTACAAATTTTTCCAGTTGAAGAAACGCCGCAGGGTTGGATTTTTGAAGAGATGCAAAAAGCGGAAGCGGTATGGGTGACTGAAGATAGTGTGTCTATGATATACGAGGCCCTCACCGCAGGTTGTAAAGTAGGGCTTATTCAGATAGATCGAGTGAAAGAGGATCGTATCACCCGTTCGGTACAGCATTTGCTTGATCAAAAACTTGTATCGAATGCTAGACAAATTGCTGAATTATATTCTACGACTGCTTTTAAAGAAGCAGAGCGTGTGGCGAATAGGATGCTAGTTAAATGAGTTGTAGTTGTTTAAATTGTTATGATGGACTAGCTTATATCCTATTATTCTTTTTTAACAACGATTAAAATATACCAATCTATAAATGGAACATTCATTTGTTTCTTGAGTGATTTATGAAAATATTACATATTGCGAATTTTGGATTCAACAAACAAGGTGCTCATTTTTATTGTACAGACCGTAAGATTTCTGCGGGTTTGATTGAAAATGGTCATTTTGTATATGACTTTAGTTTTCGTGATATGGCTAGAATGGGAACTATTTTTAAAACAAAAAAATTAGGGGCAAATTGGGCAAATAAAGAAGTTCTTAAAATAGTTTCTAATTTAGAACCAGATCTAGTTTTGATTGGACATAGCGATTTAATGAGTCCAACGGTGTTAAAAGAGATAAAGCAACAATTCCCAAAGACAAAAATTGCATTTTGGTATGTTGATCCTTTGTATTTGGAGCAAAAACTTGGTTTTGTTCGTGAATTTTCTCCATATTTAGATGCTATTTTTTGTACGACTGGTGGAGAATATCTTCAAAAATTGAAACAGCCAAATTTAAAAGTAGCTTATTTTCCTAACGTCGGGCATTCAAATGTTGAAATACTAAAACAATTTGAATCTACAAATATTGATAAAGAATTTATATTCTGTGGTGTTGTTTATAAAGAACCAGAACGTGAAAAATTTTTGAAAGACTTGGCAAATACTCTCCAAGCACATTCATTGAAATACCAATATTATGGTTGTTTTGAGCAAGCTGGCGTGTATGGAAAAGGTTATTATAAAGTGCTTTCAGAAGCGCGTATGGGGTTAAATTATTCACGTAAAAACGATGTAACTTTATACAGTTCAGATCGTATTGTGCAGTTAACGGGTAATGGCCTGTTGACTTTTAGCCCTCGTATCCCTGATTTTGAAAAACTGTATAGTGAACAAGAAATTGTCTATTTTAACGACCAAAATGATTTAGCTGAAAAAATTAAGTACTATGCAGATCATCCTGATGAGGCAAGAAAAATTGCAGAATTGGGTTGGAGCAAAACGCGTCATAGTTTTAATGCTAAACGTATTACTCAATTTATGCTTGAAGTTACTTTTGATCAGCCGTTATCTGAAGCATATGAGTGGGCATATGAGGTGTATATCTAATGTGGTTTGTTTATGTGGTACTTGGTTTAATTGTTTTTGCTGCAATACTTTACTTATTGGGTAATTATACCTTTTGGTTACCATTACGCAGTGCAAAATTGCCACGTATTGTGATGTTGCATCAAGTAACTCCCCATGCAGAAGCTTCAGGTATGAATATGCCACCGGCTAAATTTGAACAGTTGTTGCAGTATTTGGTAAAAAAACAGGCTGTTTTTTGTTTCGTTTCCGAACTTGACCAGTATGAGGGGCAGAGTAATGTTTTTGCCCTGTCATTTGATGATGGCTTTCAGGATAACTACCAATATGCATTTCCTTTACTCAAAAAATATAATGCGAAGGCAACAATTTATTTAGCAACACAAATTGAAGGTATTGAGAAGTTAGATACAGCACAAATTCAAGAAATGTCAGCTTCTGGCTTAATTGAGTTTGGTGCACATACTCAGCATCATGTAAATTTGCTGAAATTATCTGATGAGGAAGCATTTGCAGAAATGCAGGCATCAAAAAAAGATGTAGAAGCTTTAGTAGGGAAATGTCCAAGCTTTGCTTATCCATTTGGGCGTTTTAATGAGAAACATCAACAAATGGCAAAAAAAATTGGTTTTAAAAATGCCGTATCTACACGTAAAAAAGTAGAAGCTTATACAGAAACTAATCAATTTAATATTCCACGTGTCAGTACGCATGGCGCAATGAATGCTTTACAAATGCGTATTGCTTTAGCCAAAGGACGTTATAAATTATGATTCCGTGTAGTGTTTATATCGTAACCTTAAATTGTGCTGAATGGCTTGAAAGTACACTGGAAAGTGTAAAAGACTTTTCTGAGGTCATTATTTTAGACTCAGGCAGTACAGATCATACTTATGCTATTGCAGAATCATTTCCCAATACGCGAATTTCTCACCAAGATTGGCAGGGCTATGCTGGTCAAAAAAGCTTAGCTTTGGCGCAATGTAAAAATGATTGGGTTTTAAATTTAGATGGTGATGAAGTTTTATCTTCTGAATTAAAAGCTGAAATTGAGCAAACGATACAAAGTAATCAATTGGATGCTTTAATTACACCAATTAACGATGTGTTTTTAGGTGTTCCCAATAGTAAACATACAAAAAAGCATGCCAAGGTACGTTTTTTTCGTAAATCTAAAGGGCGATATGACTTAGAAAATAAAGTGCATGAAAATGTGATTGTAGATGGTCAGAGTGTTCGTGCAGAAGGTGATATTTACCATTATGGTGAATCAAGTATTTTTGTTAAAGTTGAAAAAAATAATCAATATTCTGAATTAAAAGCACAAGAAAAATACCAAAAAGGCAAAGTGCCGAGTTTATTAAAGTTGATTTTAGTTATGCCTCTTACTTTTCTAAAGTCTTATTTTATTAGACGTAGCTGCTTAAATGGGTGGAGAGGCTTTGTAAACAGCATGGTAAATGCTTTTTATGCATTTTTAAAGGAAGCTAAATTATTTGAGCAACATCAAAAAATGAAAAATAAACAGGATAATCTATGAAGATTGTTCAAGTTTTGGCAACAAGTGGTGGTGTTGGTGGTTTAGAACAACACACTTTTAACTTGGTTAATGAATTATCTCAGCAACATGAAGTACATATTATTGCACACCCTTGCTACGCGGATAAATTTAATGCGCATGTATGTTTTCATGCTGTAGATTTTTCTCGTAGTCGTTGGAATATATTTTTACTTTGCCAGCTAAAATCTATTATTAATAAAATTCAGCCAGATATTGTACATGCACAAGCAGGAAAAGCTGCTGAATTGGTCTCTAAAATAAGAACATGGCTAAAACCTGTTAAATTTGTAACAACAGTCCATGGTACGAAAAAGAACAAATCAATTTATACTTTTGCAGATGCCGTTATTGCAGTAAGTCAGGCTTTAACGCAAGAAATTCCTAGTGAAAAAGCATATGTGGTTTATAATGGGGTATATACACAACCAAATTTATCTGACGAGCAAAAACAACAACTAAAATCTGAAATTTATACTCAATATTCTTTATTAAATTCTTCTAAAAAAATAGTAATGTGTATTGGACGTTTAGAGCCTGTAAAAAATATAAGTTTACTGCTTGACGCAATGTCTAATATAGATGCACATCTTTTTATTGTTGGTAATGGGTCATTACGTTCAGATTTAGAGCAACAAACAGCAGCACAAAAAATGCTAGATCGTGTTGCTTTTTTAGGTTTTAGGACAGATGCTCGTGATTTAATCCAAATCGCTGATGTTGTTGTATTGTCCTCGGATCGTGAAGGATTTCCATTAGTGATGGTTGAAGCTTTACAAGCAAATAAAACGATGGCATCTACTCGTGTAAATGGTGTTATTGAATGGTTGCCAGAGCCATATCTTGCAAATATAGGACAAGCGAAAGAGTTACAACAAGCAATAGAAAATGCTTTAACTGTACAAGCACAAGCGGACTTTTCTCCTTTATTTATGAAAGCAAAGCAAGAGTTAACTGTTACAGCCATGGCACAGCAAACGCTCAATATTTATGAGCATTTGCTAAAATAGTTGTTTTGGTCTTATTTACTTTTTAACTGATAAGCGTATTGCATCTAAAACTACAAAATTATGTTCAACATTTATTGTATGGCAACCATCATCGTTATTATTCCATGTGGGTAAAACAACTTCTAAAAGTTGCTCTTTATATGAGGTTGGGCTAAGTTCAAGAATTTCTTTGAATTCAATATTACCACCATAACGTTTTAATGAATCTTGACTAGGACGTACAAGCTTGTTTTTATAAATAAAAGGCTTCCCAGCCATTCTGAGTTGCTGATGACCTTTGCAGACTGGATTTTGTGGGTGTTCTTGCCAGTTAGGATTTAAAATATTTTCAGTAAAGAAAATATCTAAACGGTCACCAAATTTTTTGCAGTTTCTACGTGTGGACGTCAATAAATACCACATCCCGTCATGATGAAGAGGAGTGGTATCTACAGCATCAATATTTTCAAATAAGTTTGAATGTTTTTCCCATTTGAGAGGGAAATCAGTACATTTCCATAGTTCAATAGTTTTATTAGCACTGGTTTCAGGAATCATGTACCAGTTATTTTCTACCTTAAATACACAAGGATAAGATAGGTGATAGTCCAATTTTAAAATAGTTTGTGGCTTTGAGTAGCTTCCATCTTTAAAAACTTCTAAGACTGATAAAAAGCCCACGGGATGAACATCATCTACTTCTTCAAAAAATATAAAGTGTTGATTATTCTCTTGTGCATAAAAACAATCAGCAAAAGTGAATTTTTGAGGTGAATGAATTTCAAAAAGATCTTTTAGCTGTTTTTGATTGTTAAAGGATTCGTCTAACCAACCAAAACGCATATACCAGTGCGAATTAAATTTTTTTGCTTGTTGGTTTTGTTGAAATTTATACCATTTCTTTAAAATTGTACGCATCATAAAAATTGGATATATAAGACTATCTATCTAATTCTACATTAGATATTATGTTCAGCAATACAGTATTGGCTTATATGTATGAAAGTTTTTGTTATTAGTATCGAAGAAGAAAACTCTCTAAGACTAAATACATTTTTATGTCAGTCTTTTTTTCAGAATGGAAATTTAGAATATACAAAAGTTGGGGTGAAGGGGGGAGAACTTTCCGCAAAAGAATATTTTGAATTAGCTGTTAAAGGGCGTGATAAGCCATTAACACCAGGTGAGTTAGGCTGTACCTTATCACATTTGGCAGCATTAAAGAGGTTCTTGGAAACGAGTGATGAGTTTGCATTAATTTTAGAAGATGATGCTATTTTGAAAAATGATCTTTCATATCAAATGCTGAGTGACGGATTAAGCAAGATAGATTTGCCTAAAAATTTGCTATTAAGTATTGGTGGTATTCAAATGAAAGAATGCCGTAAAGTTAGAGGGAAATTTTGCGAATTTAGTCTATTAAATAAAAAAGTTTTAAAGGTGGTTCCTGATTTTTATCATCGAGTAAATTATACAGTATCTTATATCGTAGATCGAAAAATGGCGAAAACTTTATTGGAATATCATAAGCCAGTTAGACGTGCAGATGATTGGAGTTATCTATATGATTTTGACACTTCTTCTAACATTTTAATGACTTATCTTGTTGATCACCCAGTTGTTGAGAAAGGAGAGGGTAATAAAAGTTTAAGTTTGATTGAGAATGAAAGAGTTGATAATACATCAATACTGAAAAGTAAATATGGCTCAGGGATACGAAAGAATTTAGCTAAATTAATAAATAGTAAATATAACTTGTAAACTTTTATTAATTAACCCCAGTTACGGATAAGCCAAAGATTTAATCACATGAATTTTAGGCTTATTCTTTTGGCAAAGTTGATACGCACATAGTGAAGAAAATACGCCTGCTAAAAAACCAGCAATCGAACGATGTTTA
>NZ_VOXZ01000019.1:0-43705 GCF_013420455.1 Acinetobacter sp. YH01004 | reverse complement strand
CAGCGTAATCTTTCGCTTCACCACCAAACTTACGTGCACATACTGTAGCAATCGCAGCTGTTAAAGTTGTTTTACCATGGTCAACGTGACCGATTGTGCCCACGTTAACGTGTGGCTTATTACGTTCGAACTTAGCCTTAGCCATGAGATCTTCCTTTTTAAAACAACTCATGGAGGATCACTCCATGAGCATTAGGTTTTTTAACTATGAATTAGTTTGCGCTTATAGTAATCGAAAGATTACTCGTCGTCACCTTTTTTACCACCAGACTGGAATTTAGCAATGATGCCATCTGCCACGTTACGTGGAGTTTCAGCATATTTAGCAAATTCCATAGAGTAAGTCGCACGACCTTGAGACATAGAACGCATGTGTGTTGCGTAACCAAACATCTCTGCAAGTGGAACTTCTGCACGAATTGCTTTAGTACCACCAGGTAAGTCGTCCATACCTTGAACCATACCACGACGACGGTTTAAGTCACCCATGATATCGCCCATGTAGTCTTCTGGAGTTTCTACTTCAACTTTCATGATTGGCTCAAGAAGAACAGGATCTGCTTTCATGAAACCGTCACGGAATGCGTAAGAACCCGCCATTTTGAACGATAATTCGTCAGAGTCGACATCGTGGTAAGAACCGTCGAATAATGTCGCTTTAATGCCTACAACTGGGTAACCAGCCAAGACACCATTCTTCATACGTTCTTGGATACCTTTGTCTACTGCACCGAAGAATTCTTTAGGTACTACACCACCTACAACTTCTTCAGCGAATTCGTAGTCTTTACCAGCTTCAGGATCAAGCGGCTCTAAACGTACGAATACGTGACCGAATTTACCTTTACCACCAGTTTGACGTACGAATTTACCTTCTTGCTCAATCGTCTTTTTGATCGTTTCGCGGTATGCAACCATTGGTTTACCAATGTTCGCTTCTACGTTGAATTCACGCTTCATACGGTCAACGATGATGTCAAGGTGAAGCTCGCCCATACCCGCAATGATCGTTTGACCAGATTCTTCGTCTGTACGAACGCGGAATGATGGATCTTCTTTCGCCAAGCGACCTAAAGCAACTGACATTTTTTCTTGGTCAGCTTTAGTTTTAGGTTCAACAGCCAATGCAATTACTGGCTCTGGGAATTCCATACGCTCTAGTGTAATTACGTGGTTTTCGTCACATAATGTATCACCAGTGGTTGTATCTTTAAGACCTACACACGCTGCGATGTCACCTGCACGAATTTCTTCGATGTCGTGACGGTCATTTGCGTGCATCTGTACGATACGACCAATACGCTCACGCTTCATTTTCACTGGGTTATAAACCGGGCTACCCGCTTTAAGAACACCAGAGTAAACACGTACGAACGTTAAGTTACCAACGAATTTGTCGTTCATGATTTTGAACGCTAACGCTGCGAAAGGAGCTTCGTCAGACGCTTCACGAGAACCTTCAGTTTCGTCTTTGTCGTCTAAGATACCTTTGATCGCTTCAACGTCAGTTGGTGCAGGTAAGAATTCAATTACTGCGTCCAACATACGTTGAACACCTTTGTTTTTGAACGCCGAACCACACATTGCAGGTTGAATTTCACCCGCTAATGTACGTTGACGTAAACCAGCAACGATTTCTTCTTTAGAAAGTTCGCCATTTTCTAGGTACTTGTCCATGAGTTCTTCTGATGCTTCTGCAGCAGCTTCAACCATGTTAGTACGCCATTCTTCAGCAGTTGCTTGAAGGTCAGCTGGAATCTCACCGTATTCAAACTTCATACCTTGTGAAGCTTCATCCCAGATGATTGACTTCATTTCGATTAAGTCAACAACACCTGTGAATGTGTCTTCTGCGCCCACTGGAACAACGATAGGCACTGGGTTTGCACCCAAGCGAGTTTTCATTTGTTCAACAACGCGAAAGAAGTTTGCACCTGTACGGTCCATTTTGTTCACGAACGCTAAACGAGGTACTTTATATTTGTTTGCTTGACGCCATACAGTTTCAGACTGAGGTTGTACACCACCTACAGCACAGTAAACCATACATGCACCGTCAAGAACACGCATAGAACGCTCAACTTCGATTGTGAAGTCAACGTGTCCTGGGGTGTCAATTACGTTAATACGGTGTTGGTCAAATTGGTTACCCATACCTTTCCAGAAGCATGTTACAGCTGCTGAGGTAATAGTAATACCACGTTCTTGCTCTTGTTCCATCCAGTCAGTTGTTGCTGAACCTTCGTGAGTTTCACCAAGTTTGTGACTTTCACCTGTATAGAACAAAATACGTTCTGAAGTTGTTGTTTTACCCGCATCGATGTGCGCAGAGATACCAATGTTACGGTAACGAGAAATTGGGGTTTGACGTGCCATGATTTCTAGCATTCCTAAATTTTGTTGTTTAAAACAGGACGCTTTAAGCTGCCTAGCAACTTAAAGCGATTTGATGACAATTCAGTGACAACCGATTCATCACCCTCCTGATTAGGGCCTGTTTTATCCGCTTAGAAACGGTAGTGAGAGAAGGCTTTGTTGGCTTCAGCCATACGGTGCACATCTTCACGTTTTTTGATCGCCGCGCCTTTACCTTCAGATGCATCAAGCAACTCGCCAGCAAGACGTAACGCCATAGTTTTTTCAGAACGCTTAGCAGCAGCATCTACCAACCAACGCATCGCTAAAGCAGTACGACGGGATGGGCGTACTTCCATAGGAACTTGATAAGTAGCACCACCAACACGGCGTGCTTTTACTTCGACCATTGGACGAACTTTTTCAAGCGTAGCTTCAAAAAATTCAACTGGGTCTACTTTAGATTTTTCTTGAACGCGGTCTAAAGCACCGTAAACGATACTTTCAGCAATAGATTTTTTACCATCTTGCATTACGTGGTTCATGAATTTAGCGATTGTTTGGCTGCTGAATTTAGGATCCGGAAGGATTTCACGAGCAGCGACTACGCGACGTCTTGGCATTTTAAACTACCTATAAATATGACACTTCAGGGTGATCCAGCCGTAGCACAAAGTGTCGTGTGCATTTCGCTGGCCTTACTACACGTCGCTTGAATTTCACAAAATTAAATGCAGAAATCAGACAAGCGAGACGATAAAGGATTGCAGTTCTACGAACTAAGGGCTTAATCTTTAAAAGATTATTTCTTAGGACGTTTAGCACCGTATTTAGAACGTGACTGGTTACGATCTTTCACACCAGCACAGTCTAAAGAACCACGAACGGTATGGTAACGTACACCTGGTAAGTCTTTAACACGACCACCACGGATAAGAACAACACTGTGCTCTTGTAGGTTGTGACCTTCACCACCGATGTAGCTAGAAACTTCAAAACCTGAAGTTAAGCGAACACGGCAAACTTTACGCATTGCTGAGTTAGGTTTTTTAGGTGTAGTTGTGTAAACACGTGTACAAACACCACGACGTTGTGGACAAGCCTTCAACGCAGGAACTTTTGATTTTTCAACCAAAGTCGTACGACCCTTACGGATCAACTGATTTGTTGTTGCCATGTGGCAATTCTCCCGTTAATAAAAAGCCCCAAAAACATACTACTTTTTGAGGGCATGCAATTGTAAGCGAAGATAGAAAAATGGTCAATATTTCATAGGCAGTTAAAATACCAACCAAATTTCTACTTATCACTTGTTTTTATTCAGCTTTTGGCTTGCGAGTACTTGTACGAGTTCTCGGCTTTTTTGTAACCTGCTTTGCAGTTTCTGTACTTGATGTTACTGGATTTTCCGAAACAGTTTCAGCCACTTGGGTTGAATCTTCCACAGGCTCTAAAGCATCTTCCAGCCTATATTCATCAATTTCTTCTGCAGGTACAGCAGGTTTTTGCGGTGCAACTTCAGCATGTGGCTCTAGCATTTGATCTGCCAATTCTTCTAGACCTTGCTGAATATTTTCATCGAGCTGTGCTGCAGTTGTTTCCACTTTGTCCGATTTTTTCTGCACTTTTACCGCTCGGATACTTTCATGGTCTGATACGGTTTGCACTAAAGCATCTGACGGCGCAGATTCCGCGCGCTCTTGCCCCGCTACTAATTCATCTTGCTCCGCATGTTTAGCTTCATTGCCCTTCAATTGCTCCAAGAGTTTAGGCGCAGCCTGTGCCAGCAATTCCAACGATTTTTCATATGCATGAATGGCTGATAAATTGCTGTCTTTATGCTGAATTAAATAGCTACGGGCATTGGAAAACACTTGCTGTGCCTTGTGATGCACATCTTCCACCAATTTCCAGCTATATACTGCACTCACCGATGCGGTTGCTACAGGCGTGAGTTTATTCAACATGGAAAACTTAGGTACATGATTCAACCACGGCCATTTGACTTGACCTTGCTCATTCAAGAAGTATTTCTTTAATGCCTCATAATCATTGCTTGAACCGAGCATATTTTGTAATTGATGCACATCATGAGTTTGCAGCATATTGGATAAGGTTTTTAGCCCCATCAGTACCGCTTGCTTTTCTGCAATGACGCCTAAATCAATTTGTTTAAAAATAAACTGAACAATTTCTTGCTCGGTGTCTTTGTTCAGTTCAAAACCGTATGCACGTCCCACCTGATAAATGGTACGCAAAGACATCACAATAGATGCAGGCACATCAATAGTTGAACCGATTACTCCTGTTGCACCTGTCAATGCGCCTTGCAGTGATGCAATCCATTTATTTTGTTCTGCGAGTGCCTGACTAATTCGTTTAGAACGATCTACATCTTGAGTCAATTCTTCTAAATCGCGCACACCTGCTTGATCAAGCACATCATCAACAGAGCTAATATTGGAGGTAAAACTATTCAGCTGATCAAATAAATAATCTGAAATTTTGTCGGAAAAATCGGGCGACACAAAACTCGCTACCTGATTGACGCGATTATAGTGACGTCCTAAAAGCTGACGTGAAACTTGTGGCACATGCTGTCTGAGCATGTGTTGAGGATTGTCATACTGACGCGCTTGAAAAGCACTAAAACTACGTGCCTGACCTTCAATAATTTGCCCTGATTTTGCACTGTGCTCATCCTTCGCTACAGTACCCGGTGCAACTTGCTGCAATACATGGATGCCTGTACTGCTGAGCTTTTTAGCCACCCCAATCGCATTCGAGAAGAATCCGCTTGATTGTTTATTCTTGGAATCTGACATTCTTACTCCTCATTTTTAATTTCTATGATTTATGGGTAGATACTAGGTGTAGTCTAAGTTTATCTCAATATGATTGTGTATCTTTTGGTTGGCTTCCTGCATCTCATTTGCCGCTTCACTGCGGTTTGATCTTCCCTGCAAAGTGGCATCATATTTGCCATAAGAATTCAAAATTCTTTCTGCTATTATGAACTCAATTGTAAGACATGAGTCATACCGTATCAGCGATTGCTTGGCAGTCACGGTGTTCGGCTCAACATTATCACCATAAAAGGGATCTGTAGATGAAACGTGTTGTAATCACCGGCATGGGCATTAACTCGTGCATTGGTAATACTTTAGAAGCTGTGACTCATTCTTTACAAAACGGTATTTCTGGGACACGTTCCAACCCAACTTATGCTGAACTTAATTTCAAAAGCCACGTAAGTGCAGCAGCAGAACAAAACTTTAACCACATTGACCGTAAATTAAAACGCTTTATGGGCGTGTGTGCGATGTACGCTTACAACGCTGCAGTAGATGCCATTGAACATGCGGGCTTAAAGCAAGAAGATTTAGCAGGCAACCCACGTTACGGTATCGCGGGTGGTTCAGGCGGTAACTCAACTGCATCTGTTGCAGAAATGATTGAGCTACTTGAAGAAAAAGGCGCACGTAAAATTGGCCCGTTCTTCGTACCACGTAACATGTCGAACACCATTACGGCAAACTTGGGTGTTGCGTTCAAATTACAAGGTATCGCGCACTCAATTACCAGTGCATGCGCAACTTCTGCCGATGCAATTGGTTATGCCTACAACCTAATTCAATTGGGTAAACAAGATTTAATGCTTGCAGGTGGCGGTGAAGAAGATCACTGGTCACAAAGCTTATTGTTTGATGCGATGGGTGCTTTGTGTTCTAAATACAACGACACACCAGAAACAGCATCTCGTCCGTACTCTGCAGACCGTGATGGTTTCGTCATTGCAGGTGGTGGTGGTTTCGTGGTTCTTGAATCACTTGAACACGCACAAGCACGTGGTGCAAATATTTTAGCTGAAGTGGTTGCGTATGCTGCAAACTCTGACGGTGCAGACATGGTTGCACCAAGCGGTGAAGGTGCAACACGTTGTATCTTGATGGCTTTAGACGAAGCGAAACAACACGGTGTAGACGCAATTGACTATGTGAACACACATGGTACTTCTACTCCAGCAGGTGACGTGACTGAATTGAAAGCCATGGAACGTGCGTTTGGTGAAGGTAAAGTGCCTGCTCTTAGCTCAACGAAGTCAATGACTGGTCACAGCTTGGGTGCTGCAGGCGTTCAAGAAGCAATTTATTCTGTCTTGATGATGCAAAACGACTTCATTGCACCAAACATCAACGTCACTGAACTTGATGAAGGCGCGAAAGCATTTGATATCGTACTTGAAAAACGCGACACAAAATTGAATACTGTGATGAGTAACAGTTTTGGTTTTGGCGGTGTAAATGCCTGCCTTATTTTCAAGAAGTGGGATGAATAATCTCCTATAGGATAGTCGATGGATGCACCTTCTGATGCTTTTTTATGGGTAAAAGCATTACATATTATTGCCGTGGTTTGCTGGTTCGCTGCATTGTTCTACTTACCACGTTTATATGTTTACCATGCCATGAGTGAAGATACACTGAGCCATCAGCGTTTTGAAATCATGGAGCGCAAGTTGTACCGAGGGATTATGTGGCCGTCTATGATTGCCACCCTCATCACGGCACACTTTTTGGTAGATTGGGGCGATGCGACCCGCAATTACCACGATGCGTTATGGTTTTACCTGAAAGTAGCATTGGTCGGTTTATTGGTGATTTACCATTTGGTTTGTGGCTATTACCGCCAAAAACTGATTGGCAATGCGCATTATAAATCACACAAGTTCTGGCGATTCTTCAATGAAATGCCGACTGTGCTGCTATTAGCGATTGTAATTTTAGTCGTGGTAAAACCACAGTTCTAAAATTTGAAACGCCAAGTATCCTGACATCTCAACCTGATTCGGTTGTAAAAAAACCTCAGTGCAAAGAACTGAGGTTTTTTTATGGGTGACAACTAAAAACAGCACTTATGCTTTAATTCAACGTATTTGTGAGTAAGGCTGAAAGCCCAATGCCGCTGCTTGTTTCTGCTGAGATTGAGGAATCGTGACAATAGCAATTTTTCCATCTGCACCACCACAGACCTGTGCATACATCCGCCCATCTGAACCTACACTGGCCCGCTTCACCTGAATCTGTGCTTGCTGTAAACGCTGAACAATTTCCGTAAGGGTTAAACCTGAATCTGGCTCACACTGTCGATGTTGCAATGATGTGTACATTTCGACCTGCGCAGTAGGTGTTGTGGATGTAGCAGCATGATTGGCACATGCAGTCATCAGTATTGAAACCGCTACTACTGCAATAGATTGACTAAATATCTTCATCACATACCCTCTTTCAATATTAAAATTAAATATTCAAATTAAATATTGAAGCACGATCTTTGCAATAACACTGCGCTAGAAATGCAAACAGATGTAAGCATCTCGCTCATCCAGATAACTGTTCAAGCACCGACAAAATTTGCGCAAAACACTGAATTCTATGTTTTGGTGCAGCCAAGTCTAACTCCTGAGCCGAACCATAGCCGTATTCGACTGCAACACAATCGACTCCATTGGCTCGTGCACCTAAAATATCGTGTTCACGATCTCCAATCATTAAACATTGTTCAGGTTGCAATTGTTCTTGCTGCAAAATATAGGCAATTAAATCCGCTTTATTGGTACGCTCACCATTTAGTTCGCTACCGTAGGGATATTCAAAATATTGCAATAAATCGAAGTGATCTAAAATTTGGCGTGCATAAATTTCAGGTTTGGCTGTTGCTAAAAACAGTCGATAGCCTTGCTGTTTTAAATCTGCCAATGTTGCAGCAACATCTTCAAAGACATGATTTTCAAATAAGCCTGTTGCAGCAAAACGCTCTCGATAGCCTGCTAAGGCTTGCTCTGCCAATACGTCATGCACATCTACATGAAGTAATTTTGCCAAAGAGGCTTTTAAGGGCGGCCCGATAATCCAATCAATATTTTCCGTATCTGCAATAGGATGTCCAACCTTAGCCAAACCATAACGCGCAGAAGCGGTAATGCCCTCTTTCGGGTCGGTCAGCGTGCCATCTAAATCAATTAAAAGGTTCTTTATCACAATGTCAGCCTATGTGCCTAAATGACTATCGAGTGTTACTCCAAAGTTGCCTATACTAACGTAAATAGAAGCAATTAAGGATATGTGTGTGCGACCAACAGTACTATGTTTTTCTGGTTTAGACCCTTCGGGTGGCGCTGGTTTACAGGCTGATATTGAAGCCGTTGGCAATAGCGGTGCACATGCAGCGATTGCCTGCACAGCACTGACCATTCAAAACTCTCAGCAAGTATTTGGCTTTAAAGCAACGTCTAAAGAATTGTTATTGGCGCAAGCCAATGCGGTGGTGAATGATTTGCCCATTAAAGTTGTAAAGTCGGGCATGTTGGGCACCACTGACAATATTGCAGCGCTGGCAGATTTTTTACGTGCACATCCTGATTATTTATATGTGCTTGACCCTGTTTTGGTTGCCAATAGTGGTGGTTCTTTAGGTAATCAAGCGACTTTGGTTCAGGCATTTGTCGAGTTGATTCCACTGGCGACTTTAATCACGCCAAATACTGTGGAATTACGTGCCTTAACGGGTGAAGATGATTTAGAACGCGCAACAGCTAAATTATTTGCAATGGGCGCGCAGGCCGTTTTGGTCAAAGGTGGGCATGAAGATACCCCTGATCATATTCGTAATGCACTGTATATTAACAATGAAATGGTTTCAGAAACCCGCTGTCCACGGCTTGAAGGTGAATATCACGGTTCAGGCTGTTCATTGGCGAGCTTTATTGCAGGGCGCTTGGCAATGGGAGATCAACTGAAACAAGCGGTACAACATGCTGAAACTTGGTTGTTTGGTGTGCTTAAATATGCGGAAACGCCTGTACCGAACGGACAGAAAATTCCGAAAAGGTTTTAGTGCTTATCGTTCAACTCCTTCAAACCCTGATCACCTTGTATCAGGGTTTTTCATTGCAACTTTTTAACGTTCGTGCCGTTGTTTCAAATTTTCGACATGTTGACGATTGGTTTTCCAAGACTTATCAAGTAGTTCTTTTTCAATTCTCAGCTGAATACGTTTCAGTTTCATCGGTGAAATGACTTCATGCCGAAAACCTTTGACATACTCAACCCATGCACTGCCTTTAAAAACATTGTTGGGCAAAGAGGTCTTAAACTCACAGTCTGGCATAAATACAATCACAGAATGCAGATATTCAGGCTCGACAATATCGCTCAATACTGATTCCAAAACTTTTATATGCTTATAGTTCTGATAGACAGGATTTTGAAACTTGTAGGTCTTTTTATAAATTTTTTGTGTCCATACTTTTTGGCGTTCTCCACCAAAAATCCAGCCTTTATAGTTTTTTGTTTCAATCACAAAAACCCCAAAAGGACTCAATAAAATATGATCTATTTGGGTTGTTCCTGTGGATTCATCAGGCAAAGTTACATCATTCAACAAGATATAACGTTCATCTAAATACAACTTCACATGCGTACTTACTGCGAGTTCCCCCACCTTTCCCTTTAGAAAAGGTTTGAAAATTTTGATCAGCCCTACACCTGCAACAAGCAGAATAAGCCACCAAAACTGCAACAATAATGTTTTTAACATTTCCCCTGCTCTATTTTATTTTGATCAAAATTGTTGTTGAATCTCAGTCATTTAAACTTTTGAAGTTGAAGATTCTAACTTTAACAAAATCGCTTTATTATCCAACCCGCCTGCAAAGCCCACCAATTTTCCACTTGCACCCACCACCCGATGACACGGTGCAATAATCGAAATTGGATTTTTGCCATTTGCCGCCCCTACGGCACGCATCGCATTCTCACTACCAACTTGTTCGGCAATTTGCTTATAACTACGAGTTTCCCCAAAAGGAATGCTTAATAACGCCTGCCAGACTTTCTTCTGAAATTCAGTGCCTTCAAAATCAAGAGGCACATCAAATTGCTGACGCTGACCTGCAAAATACTCTTGGAGTTGCTGCTGAGTTTTGAGCAAAATTGGATGATCATCTTGTCGAACTAAACTGGCTAAACGTACCCGTTTATGATCTTCGTTATCCCACATTACCGCAACCAATGCGTGATCGTGAGCCACCAATTTAAGCACGCCTACAGGAGTGTCCATTTCAGTAAATGCCAATTGCATTATTTTTCTCCTCAAGCAGGTTGGGTATCAGGTCATCCTGTTTTTAACTCAAACCGATCTGTTATTGAGCACACACTAAAAGACTGCATTCCAAGTTAGCTGGATGAAATTTTCATAAGCACCAAACCTGAAATAATCAGAACTGCAGCCAACATACGCATAGCACTGGCAGGTTCGCCTAAAACAAAAATACCGACTAAAAATGAACCGACTGCGCCTATACCTGTCCAAATCGTATAAGCCGTGCCTAATGGCAAAGTACGCATGGCATAGGCCAAAAGCGCAAAACTTAAAATCATAAAAAAGATAGTCACGATACTGGGCGTTAATTTACTAAAGCCGTCAGACAACTTCATGGAGTATGCCCAAACCACTTCAAAAATACCCGCCAATATCAACATCATCCAGGCCATAACGCCCTCCTTCAATAGCATGAAATCAGGCCGTCCTGAAGATTTTTCTTGTCGAGTGTTCAGTCACTTTGACTATTTCTAAAAACCCAAACAAGGGAGGTCGTTCCTCCTGTTGCAATTTAAGCCACCGCGCAGCGATGATCCGTCTATTTTAAACTTAAAATTTTGCGCGCACCATTCAATACAAACATGGCCACAACTAAGCCAATAATCAGGTCTGGATAATTCGACCCTGTCAGCATCACCAAACCGCCCGCGATAATCACACCTAAATTCACAATCACATCATTGGCGGAAAAAATATAACTGGCTTGCATGTGGGTTCCACCATCTTTATGCCCTGAAATTAGCCATAAACAGGTGACGTTTGCCAGCAATGCCACAGCACCAATGACCATCATCAACATGGATTCAGGCTCACTGCCTAAGAAGAAACGGCGCAGGACATCAAAGATAACCAGTGCAGCCAAACCCAGTTGTACCCAACCAGACAAATGTGCAGCTTTGAGCTGTTTCTTGGCGGATTGACCCACGACAAATAAAGCCAAACCATACACGGCGGCATCGGCAAACATATCTAAGGAGTCAGCAATTAACCCAGTCGAAGATGCAATTAAACCTGCAATTAATTCCACCAAAAACATAGCGGCATTAATACCAAGCAAGGCATATAGCACTTTTTGTTGTGCAGCGCTGTTAGATACAGGCAGTTCAGTTTGTGTATTGGCTTCAGTCTGTTGCAACACAGCACCCAAACCCAATGCTTCTAATTTATGGGTAATTTCTGTGGCAGATTGGTTGCTGTGATAAACCTTTAAAAGTCGTGCAGGTGAATCAAAAGACAAGGCTGCAATATCATTATGATCTGCCAAAGCAATCCGCACCATTTGTTCTTCTGCGCCACAATCCATTTTAGGAATATGGTATGCACTCACCCACGGACTCAAAAGTTCCGAATCCAAAATTGTTGCTTTATCTGCCTTGGCAGTCGTTGCAGATGTACAGCTATTTTGATCAGCACAGCTTTTTTCTGTATCGCAAGACGAACCACAGCCTGTATCGCCACATGACTTGGAGTGTGTAGGCGCAGTTGCACAAGGCTGGTTTACATTTTTTTGCGTATCACAACCACAGCCAGTATTGTTTAGATTTTGGTTTTCTAAGTTTTTATCTTGATTCGATTGAGGATCTTGAGTTGATGAAGACATACGCCACACCCAAAAATACAATAGGCTCAGTATAAACCAAGCCTATGTATTTAGGGACAATCTATTCTATTTAGAAGCAGCAACGATCCATTGACTTAATCATTGATAAATACCCCTAATCATTAAAACCTGAAACGCAAGCCTATCGCATATAAGCCGCTCTGCTCGGAATCGGTTGCAGACTGCCAATCAGTGTGTTGATCACCTTTCGTATACTCATAACCTGCACTGATATACGGCATGATGTTCTTGCTGATTTCATAACGCATTTCCACACCCACAGCTGCGCGGTTGAGTCCTGTTTTTTTCGCATATTTGGCATCATCCTGCAGAATAACATCTACATCTAAATAAGGCTGTGCGATCAATTTCTGAGTCAATAACAGATCCCGTGTGGTTTCCAAACTCAAAGCCGCATATTGATCCTCACCCAAATAAAAATAAGCATCGGTTTCAAAAAAATATGGAGCTAAACCATGTAAGCCAAACACAGCGTCAAACTTATCTTCTCGGTCTGTTTGATGCTCTTGCTGATTCACTTCGTGTCGATAACGCACACCTGCTTGCACATCCCAAAAATCTGAAATCATACGACTGTATAACAACTTGGCATCATATTCAGTCGCTTGTGACTCTTGCTTATCGCTATGAATTTTCACAAACAACTTGTTTTCATCAGTTCCGATACGAGTTTGTAATTTAGATTTGAGCACTCCCTCGGCATGATCATTCACTTGCCATTGCGTATCTAAAGTGCTCACCGCGTACACCTGCGCACCATGTTCTTTACGATGATCGTGTGACTGCGACTCTTGCACGGACGAATCGGATTGATGCGATTGATGCGATTGATGCGATTGATGCGATTGATGCGATTGATGCGATTGATGCGATTGATGCGATTGATGCGATTGATGCGATTGATGCGATTGATGCGATTGATGCGATTGATGCGATTGAGTATCAGCCTGAGCTGCAATTGTTGCAATCTCTGCTGAACTGGCATGTGCACTATGCACCTCTGTCGCTGCTAGCCCAACTGTACTGATGCAGCAGACAGAAATACTTAAAACTGTTTTCGCAAAAAGATTAATGTTGTGCATGTGCTGCTCCTTTTTGCGCTGTCGCTGAAGGGGTTTGAGTGGCTTGAATTGCTGTGGTTGAAAGCGGTTCATTTTCACTCACCTGCGCTACAATCAATTTATTCATCATTCCCGCGCTCATGTGATAGAGCAAATGACAATGTATTGCCCATTCACCTAATTCATCTGCAGTAAGCAGTGCAGTTACAGTTTGACCTGGCGGCACAATTAAGGTGTGTTTATTCGGCATTTCTGCTGCCGTTTGACCATTTTCCAACTGCATAAACATGCCATGTAAATGCATTGGATGTGCCATCATGCTGTCATTGATAAATTTAATCCGAATACGCTCACCATATTTCACCTTGAGTGGTGTGGCATCACTAAATTTCTTACCGTTGATTGTCCAGATATAACGCTCCATCGTACCGCCTAAACGCACGACCAATTCACTGCTTGGTTCACGTGTATCTGCTTGTGGCTGCAGCGATTTCAAATCTTCATAGTGCAAGGCTTTATGCCCCGCGGGTGTAGAAGCATTTGCCCATCCATATACCACCGCATTTTTGTGTTCTGTTGAAGGCATGCCATGTTGTGTATGCGTATTTTCAGACATTGTTGCATGGTTCATCTTGGAATGATCCATTTCCGACATCGCTGCATGATTCATCTTGGAATGATCCATCTCCGACATTGCTGCATGGTTCATCTTGGAATGATCCATTTCCGACATCGCTGCATGGTTCATCTTGGAATGATCCATATCCGACATCGCTGCATGGTTCATTTTGGAATGATCCATTTCAGACATCGCTGCATGATTCATTTTTGAGTGATCCATTTCAGACATCGTTGCATGGTTCATCTTGGAATGATCATCGCCTGAATGCTCTGTAGCATGCCCCATATCTTGCATGGTGAGTAAAGCACGCGGGCGCGCTGCAGGGAGCTGTAGATTTGATGTTGCAGAATGAAGTTCACTCTGCAAGCTACCCACAGCAAAACCTGAGCGGTCTATTGATTCCGCTTCAATTTGATAATGCGCTGCTTGAGGTTCAACAATCACATCGTAGGTTTCTGCAGTGCCGATACGAAATTCATCCACAGTAACAGGTTTGACTGGCTGACCATCGGCACTGACCACTGTCATTTTTAAGTTTGGAATCCGCACATCATAAAACGACATGGCAGAGGCATTGATAAAACGTAAACGCACTTTTTCATTTGGCTTAAATACACCTGTCCAGTTCTGTTCAGGTGTCTTGCCATTCATTAAAAAAGTATAGCCTGTGACATCGGAAAGGTCGGTTTTCAGCATGCGCATCTGATTCCACATTTTGCGGTCTGACCATGTGGCTTTTAGCCCATCACGCTGTACTTGACGCCAAACATCACCTAAGGTTTCACGCTGATTTTGATAAAACTCGGCTGAAATTTTTAAATCTTTCTGAATTTGATTGCTAGATTTTTCATGAAAATCTGACAGCATCACCACATAATCACGATCTGTGTATTCATGTGCGTTTACGGCTGGCTTGGCTTTAGGATGAATCACCAAAGAGCCGTATAGACCATCTTGTTCCTGACCTTTGGAATGTGCGTGATACCAATAGGTACCACTTTGACGTACTTTAAATTGATAAACAAAATGTCCTTGTGGCTTAATCCCTTGAAAACCATTAAATCCAGGCACACCATCCATCAAACCGGGCAACAATAAACCATGCCAGTGAATAGATGAGTCCTGATTTTTTAATTGATTATTAACGTGAATTACCGCCTCATCGCCTTCTTCAAATTCGAGTGCAGGCGCGGGAAATTGTCCATTGACTGTAATACGTTGAACAGGTTTTCCCGTGATATTGACCGTTTGTTCTGCAATGGTCAGGTGATATTCCTTGACCGCAGCAAATGCAGAACTCGAACACAATGCACAGACTGTTAAAAACAGCGCAGGCTGATAAAATTTAGACATGACTTAATCCTTAAAATAAAACGTAAAGGTGTTTTGAATTCAGGATTAAGCTTTGGGTGGACGTAAAATTTGCTGCCAATGCCCAAGTAAATGTTGAGCTTGATAAGCAGGCAATAGAATATTGACCGATGTAAATGCTATAGGTTGAATCAGTTCAGGGACTTGCACATTCAACACACTGTTTAAGCTTTGACAATGCAACTGCGCACAGTCCTGACAATTCGTCTTTGCAGTAGAAAAATCAGCCGAGCCATAACAATCTGCCGCATTTAAATCGGTATCCGTTGCGGATGTGTGCTGACTGAGATGATGGTTGGCCTTGGCATCATGCCCAGATATATGCTGCTTGGTTTCAGGATACGTTTGTAAAGCTGTGGTATGACAATCTGGTAAAGATGTCATTTCACTCGCTGCGGTTGCAGAATGTCGAATCTCAGACCCTGCTGCCTGATTTGACATCATCCAATCATGTGCAGGTTTTACCGCAGCACTAACAATACCACTCCACCCTATGACAAATGCCATCAGGACAACAAACCACATTTGATTGTAGGGTTGAGTCAGCACTAAATAAATTCCTGAGTATGAAAGATGCAGACCTGAACTTGCACAAGAATTGAACATTTTTGCCAAGTACAATCCACAATCTGCAATGCACTCAATATAATTCAAGCCCCACTTATACACAATATCTTCTGCATTGAAAAACAGAGTGAATCCGTGCGATTTAAAAGCCAACTAAAACAATCAAGTTATATATTAAGCAACTTATTTTTATAATTAACTGAGTAAATACTCAATAAATTCAGTGTATTTAAAATAAACAAAAAGGATTCGACTGAATCCTTTTTATACTTATTTTGTATAAGTCATAAACAATTGATGTACAAATGTTTATAAATTAATCGGCTTATCCATAGTGTTATCAACATAGATATCCATACGGTTATCTACAAAGTTATCCACAGCATAAGCACTTGTGATTGTAGAAATTTATACTTCGACTGCGCCAACTTTTGCCAATTCAGCACGCATTTCATCAATCACCGTTTTATAGTCTGGCTTGCCAAAAATTGCTGAGCCTGCAACAAACATATCTGCGCCCGCTTCTGCAATTTCACGAATATTGGCAGGTCCCACACCACCATCGACTTCTAAACGGATATCACGACCTGAAGCATCAATGATTTGACGTGCCTGACGTAATTTCTCTAAAGTCATTGGAATGAATTTTTGCCCACCAAAACCAGGGTTCACACTCATGAGTAAAATCTGATCAACTTTATCAAGTACATAATCTAAATAATGCAGCGGTGTAGCAGGGTTAAAGACCAAACCCGCTTTTGCCCCACCCGATTTAATCAGTTGCAATGAACGGTCAATATGCTCTGAAGCTTCAGGATGGAACGTGATAATGTCTGCGCCCGCTTCTAGAAAATCACCAATCATGCGGTCTACAGGTTTTACCATTAAGTGCACATCAATTGGTGCAGTAATACCATAGTTTTTCAATGCCTTACATACACCTGAACCGAAAGTTAAATTCGGTACATAGTGATTATCCATCACATCAAAATGCACCACATCGGCACCTGCCTGAAGTACATTTTCCACTTCTTCGCCTAGACGAGCAAAATCTGCAGATAAAATAGACGGCGCAATTAAATAAGGCTTGGACATGGGAGAACCTAGCTGAATATTGGGATTGTGGCGCATTATAGCAAAGACTGCTTGATGTGGTGGATTCTGTTACGATTGGATCATTCAGTTCGATGATTCAGTTGGATCATCCAATTTAATAATTCTATATCCGCAACGCTCTGTTGCAGCATTCCACTGTTCTTTCAGTCTAGCTTTGTTATGGTGAACACCATTACTCATTTGAACAACATGCTGGTTTCAACAGATGATAAACAGTTCTGCCCATATTCAAACAACGCAAGCAAGCCGTATTGCCAAGCGTCTACTCAACCACTGGAAACATAAATTTGACGTTGCAGAAAGCGCAACCCAATACCAAATTATGATGCCAAGTGCCACAATTCTGCTTACACCCCAAACACATGAGCTTGTGGTTAAAATTCAAGTAAAAAATACTGAAACAGATTTAAGTTACCTTGAACAAGTCGTGCTTGATCATTTAAGTCGTATGGGACAAACAGTATTGAGCGCAGTTTGGCAACGCTACTAACTGTTTCATGTTAAGGCGCTAAACGCTGCGTCTGTTCAAAATCCTTAACCGCTTGAATACGTTTTTGTGTTGCAGGATGGCTTTGCAAAAAATCCAAAGGGCTTTTGGCGATGTCTTCACCTGCATCTTCTGCCAAACGCTCCAAAAAATGTGCAAAATGAATGGTTGGAATGCCCTGAGCGTGCATCGTATTTAAAGCATAATGATCTGCTTCAGATTCAAAATTACGTGAATAATTTGCCCCTACGAGCGCAACAGGCAAGGTCGAAACTAAATCTGTACCATCTCCTGTAATCGCGAGCAAAATAATACTAAACCCTAAGCTCGATAAAGCCTGTTGCAAGCTGTGTCGTTCTACCAAATGTCCTTGCTCATGTGCCAACACGCCAATGATTTCCTGATCATTCTGTGCCAATTCCACCAATTCATCGGTCAAAATAATGGTGTTATTCGGAATTGCCAAAGCATTGGCGCCTAAGCCATGACCTTGTCGAAACAACACTTTGGCAGGTGTCTCTCCTGCAATGAGCTGTCGATAATCTGTCAAAATTTTCTGCTGACGCGCTGCAGGCAATTGGCTTGGCGCTGTCATGTCTAAGATATAACGCTCTGCTTCATCACCAATTTGCTTTAAGGTATTCGCAGGCAATTGAAAGGCAACATATTTGGATGCACTTGGGATGCCCCATTGCACTGTGGCAAATACCAGCAACAACACAAAAACCAGACTAAATACAATCAGACTTGGCGTACGTTCCAATTTCCAAATAGAATGCTGCACCTGTTTATTTCGCAGTTGAAACCATTCAGGCAAGGCTTGGGAAAATTCAATACGTGCATCGTCTTTAAGTTCAATGACAGGTTGAATTTTACCCAGTGCGCCCACCAACATCATGTCTTGATAATGATAGTGTCGTTGTTGCTGTAAATTTTCACCGTAGCGGATGAGTACCGACTGAGCATCTACAGGAGAGATTTTGGCAGCCCATGGTTTAGACACTACACCATCATAAAACACTACATCCACGACCTGTGCCGCCATATTCCTCTCCTAGTTTACAGCGATACATCAATATCAAAAATATCACTGATTTCTTCTGCAAGTGCGCTATATTCAGCCTGCAGTTTATTGATCATCAAATCTGGATCATTTTTTAAATGTAGACTCAAAGACTCAACCTGATAACGATATAAACGAATGGCTGCCCATGGGGTCATTAAACCCAAACTCAGAACTTTCACAATCCAATTGGTCACCACAATCCAAGTATAGTGCCACTGTCCGCAATCGGTCTGAAATTCACTACGACTGATACTGGTATTGTTCCATGTGGTGATAAAAATTCGCGCCGACATTAGTGGCCAAATTAAAAATATCCCCAACAGATAAACCGCTAAAAATAACCAAACCAACTGCGCAGGATTACGACTCAACTGTCCTGCCAAAGCCAACATTATCCCGACAGCAAGCAAAATGCCAAAGAACAAAAAAATAGGCATATACATTGCGCGCATATATGCTGGCCAGTCTGCTTTTAGTTTAAATTTAAGCTGTCCTGCATATAAATGGTCTAGGCAATAACGCTTATACATCCACACCAACACAGGAAAAAATAAGCCCAAAGTAAACAAATTAATTACGATACATTTTAGAAATACCCAATAGGCTTCTTTGTTACTGCCTGAAAAATAAAAACGGGCATTGCCAAATTTACTATTTCGCGCCTTAAAACGAATGGTTGCTCGAATCAACCACGGCACAGCCAAATATAAAGCCACCACGCCAATGACCATTGCTTTGACTGAATAATTGGAAATCACCGAGATCGCAACATAAATTCCAATAGCAATTAAACGTCCCAATAAAATTTTATGTGGGATGCCCGTGAAATCAAAACGACGTTTGATTAATTCGGTATTGCCATAAAAGTAGCGCAAACGACGTACTTTTGCCCACGGTGCATACAGCCCAAAGGTCACGATCATCAACAAAATATTGACAATCCAAATACCAAAATACTCTGAGGCGCTACCATGAAACTGAAAATGATGAATCCGTCCAAGTAATGGATTCCGTGCGGGTGGCGTTGTCGGTTCCACTGGAAAAAACGGGGAAGATGGCGTTGCTTGTTGTGGTGAATCCCATTCTGAATTGTGCATGTGATGCCTTATTTATTTTATTGTGCGGTCGTTATTTTACCCAGACACTCAAACCCAAATGAGCAATGTTTCCAAATGGTAAAAAAGCAAGTGTTCACCATTCTAATAAAAAGTGAACAACTTGCCTAGAAAAGTTTAAAAATCAATGCGTAAAATTGAGTACTTGGCTTAGTCCGCTTGCAATTGTACCGCATGGAATTGCAAATGCTGATCTATAAAGCTTTGAATGAAATAATAGCCATGATCATAGCCTGCATGTTCCCGCAAACTCAATTTTTGCCCAACCGCATCGCAAGCTTGCTGAAATAATGCAGGATTGAGCTGACTATAAAATTGATCTTTCAATCCCTGATCAATCAAAATTTCACTGAACAATGCACCTTTGACCTGCACCAAAGCAGTCGCATCGTGCTGTAACCATACTTGCTGATCTGTACCTAAATAATTAGAAAATGCTTTTTCACCCCACGGGCATTGGCTTGGCGCACAAATCGGAGCAAAAGCAGACACGGATTTAAATTTTTCAGGATATTTAAACGCGAGGGTCAATGCACCATGACCGCCCATACTGTGCCCCATGATGCCAACGTGCTGTGCCTGAATTGGGAACTGTTGCAGCACCAATTGATAAAGCTCATCGGTGACAAAAGTTTCCATTTGATAATGTGCCGCCCACGGTGCTTGTGTCGCATTGATATAGAAACCTGCACCCTGTCCAATATCCCAATGGTCGCCTTTCGCAACAGCTTCACCACGTGGTGAAGTATCTGGACTAATCAAGATTAATCCCAATTGTGCTGCCATGTGCTGCGCATGTGCTTTAATCGCAAAGGTTTCTTCGTTACACGTTAAACCCGCCAAATAAAATACCGCAGGACACGCCTGCCCCGCCAAAGCTTGTTCTGGTAAAAAAATGCCAAACTGAGTTTCAGTCTGTAAAGCATGGGAATGAAAACGATAAATCCGTTGCTCACCCTCAAAACAGCGGTTGTTCTGAATTAACTCCATCACCCTCTCCTCTTTGGCTTATTGAACAGATTGTGCACTCAATTGAATTTCAGCCGATGTTGCAACACTTTTTTGAGGAAACAAACGCTGCTCTAATTGTGGCAACATCAATTCCATATTTTTACCCATCGCCCATTGTGGCTCTGAAGGTTCAAAACCTTGCGCTTGCTCCCATTTCGCCACAGTCACTTTGGCTTCATTAAAAGCATTAGCAAAAGAGTTTTGTTCACGCATAGCCTGATCAAAAAAGGCACGACCAAAATAAGTATAATCAGCTTCGTTTGAACAACCAAACGACTCACGATCTGCTGCCGATGCAGTAATCACCAAGGTATTATCATCTTGCAAGGCGGATACAAAGCTACCTGAATAACAGGCTGAAATGACGATCACACGCCAACGAATACCCGATTTATCCAAAGTATCGCGTAACCATTTCGGATCGACCTGATTTAAGTCAAGTGGTGCATTTTCAATTTCAAAATGATCTTTTAAACCGTGTGAGGTCATATATAAAAACAGCACATCACTTTCACGGTTCATGCGCTGTCCAATACGGCGCAGCGCTAATTCAATACTGGTTTGCGAAGCAATTGGAATTACATTGCGGGTCATTGGGTTATTAATTAACACCATCGAACGCCCAAAAGTACCAAAACGGGTATCAAACTGTTCACGAATGCGCTCAATTTCAGACATAAATACGTCTTGATAACTCGCCCCTGCAACACCTAAAAAGTACCAATGCGATTGAGCAAATTCCCCATATTGAATACTGTCTAAAGCTTTATTGAGTACACGACTTTGTGCATAAAAAGCTTCTTCGCTTAGACTTGGTGGAACTTCTTCTACTTTCCAAATGGGCTGACTTTTCACTGACATTTGCCAAACTACCAAAGTGAATAAGGTCGCCAAAACAATCAGCGCACGTTCCCACCACGGCCAATGCAATTCACGTGAAAACACCCATACCACTGCCAAACTTTGCCAAACAAATAGCACCATAAAAATGGTAGGCAAATAGTCATACAACACATACGGCAAGACATCCATCATGCCCATGTATTGAATCAAGCTTTGTAATAATGCAACGTGAGTATCTAATACCAACCACAACAAAGCAGGTACTAACAATAAACGCGGGTTATTGACACGCTGAGAAAGAATAATTCCGACAATTAAGGCAATAAAGGGCCACAAGGCATAACTGACCAAACCTTGTGGGTTAAATTCACCCACTTCTCCCGCGACCAACCAACTGAATAAGGTATTGGCAAGACCACCTAAAATCCCCCAAAAAATCAGTTGTAAGATAGAAGGACGAATAATTTGCAAAGAGCGTCGCGAACCCAAAAATAACCAAACGCCTGCGGCTTGGTTGCTTTTAAAATCGTGCCAAAAATTAATGGAGGGTTTGAAGTCAATCATAGGATTCTGTTAATCGCAGCTCGCGTTTCCACACTCCAAGTTTATGCTTGTCGTCGTAATTATCAATTGTCAATTTTAACTATATAACAAATCTTTGCGCATTATAGAAGCATTGAACGCCTTGCCACTGCTTTAGTGGTAGAAATCTACCCATTGTTCAAATTTGCTTGGAAATAGGCATCAAATCGGCAAGCATCACCCTGCCATTGATGTGTGGTTTCCTGCCCCGCCAAAAATACAGCCAAACGTGGGCGCTTCACCACAACACGTTTGGCAATTTGCTGTGCCAAACCCAGTAAATGATCACCTAAATCCATTTCGCCATCTTCAGGTAACAGCAAATGTAATAACTGCATTTGTTTTTTGACTTGTGCCTGCTTTTTCTGCGCCTGTTGATGTTGATCTCGCTGCGGAAACATCGGGTCTAAATACACCACATCAACCACTTTGCCCTGCGCTGCGCAGTTGCGTAAATAATCTGCTGAATCTGTAAAAACCAACTGGATACGGGCAACAACACTTGCTAAAAAAGGATCATCTGCGGCTTGGCGTTTAGCATCCTCCAACAAAGTAAAAAGAATAGGATGACGCTCCAACAACGTGACCTGAGCACCCAAGTGTGCCATGAGTAAGCTGTCGTGTCCTAATCCTGCCGTAGCATCAATTAGGCTTGGTTTTTCCGACAAATTACAGGCACGAGCAATCATTTCCGATTTTAAAGAGGCACGTTTCAATCGCCCAACTTCAGCTTTCCAATCGGGTTGCATTTTCATGCCATTGGCACACAACCACAACCCTTCAGCATCTACACACAATGCCAATTCAGGGTTCAAACGCAAAAAACGCGCATTGAGTTTTTCTACTGTTTCAATGCACGTTTGCACGCCTCTAGACAAAAGCACAGCAGAATAA
Source organism: Acinetobacter sp. YH01004 (assembly GCF_013420455.1). Taxonomy (NCBI): domain Bacteria; kingdom Pseudomonadati; phylum Pseudomonadota; class Gammaproteobacteria; order Moraxellales; family Moraxellaceae; genus Acinetobacter; species Acinetobacter sp. YH01004. The sequence goes on along the minus strand of NZ_VOXZ01000019.1, from coordinate 20,831 downwards.
TGCTGTGCTTGAGTGAGCCACTCGGCTTCGGTGTATAAGCGAAGTTCGCTTACCATAGTTTCCAGCCTGTGAATGCGAACAATAAAATGATTAAACCTGAAGCAATACGATACCAAGCAAAAATCATAAAATCACGTTTCGCCACATAAGCCACCAATGCACGGATCAGCAAAAGTGCGGAAACAAAAGAGACGATGATCCCGAAGCTGAGTACGGTCCAATCTTCAGTAGTTTGGAATACATCATAGCTTTGATATAAGTCGAGCAAGCCTGCGCCAATAATGACAGGAATTCCCAAAAAGAAGGAAAACTCAGTTGCTGCTTTTCGCGATACACCCAAGAACATCGCGCCAATAATAGTTGCACCTGAACGCGAAGTCCCCGGAATCAGCGACAATACCTGAATTAGACCAATCCAAATCGCATCTCGATAAGTTAGTTCTTCAACCTCATGGGCACGTACTTGTGGTGGATGTTTTTCAATCCACATAATAATAAAACCGCCAATAATCAAACCAATCGCCACGGCAACATCATTAAAGAGTAATTCTTTTACAGTCTGCCCAAAGGTCAATCCAATCAGAATAATTGGAATAGATGCCATAATCAGACCAAAGCCCAAGCGTCGACCTTTTTCTTCGCCAGTAAACATGCCTGTGGCTGCGCCCCATAGACGTGTCCAGTACTCATATATGACCGCTGCAATTGCTCCCATTTGAATGGCAATCACAAATACATCGCTTTTTTCTTTGGTCCAAAAGTCCATTAGCTCTGCAGCGAGAATCAAATGTCCTGTGCTAGAAATGGGTAGAAATTCGGTAATCCCTTCTACAATACCCATAATTGCCGCTTTGAGCAGCAGTAAAAGATCCATAAATAACCCTAATTATGCCTTGCCTTGTTCTGGAATTTTTTTCCAAGCATTGTCACGTAAATAGACAGGCAATGCTTGTTCTGCGCTGACCCATTGCTGTTGCTGTGCACAGACGCGTGCAATAGTAGCAATATCTTGTGCGGTTGCACTTAAGCCTTTGTATTGTATTTGTTCTTGATCAATGAGACCTGCACCAGAACCGACCAATTGAAAGCGTACCGTCTGTGCAGCATCGCTATAATTCAATAATTGTTCCTGATCAACCGCCTGCATGATTCCTTGTGCATCTAGCTCAAAACTGGCGATATACACTTCATTCATGCGTGCATCCAACACAGCCGTAACTGCAGTTAATCCTTCAAGACGATAAGCCGCCTGCGCCAATGCCTGCAAAGTCGATACAGGAATTACAGGCACATCATGCGCCCACGCCAAAGCTTGCGTGACTGCCGCATTAATTCGCACACCGCTAAAAGAACCCGGGCCACGGCTAAAGGCAATTGCAGTCAGATCAGCCGTACTAATTTGAGTTTCAGCAAAGCCTTGCTCAATCATCGGTAAGATGGTTTGCGTTTGTGCTTTTGCTCGCGCATCTAATTGAAAAAAGAGTTCCTGTGTTTCATCTACAATCGAAACGGAACACTGCTCATTGGCAGTTTCCAATGCCAGCAATTTCATGCACAACCTTCAAGGAGTAAATATCAAAAATTGGCGTTATGATACTCCACTCCTGAAATTCACGCGAGGATTTACATGCCTTAGATTGCAATTCCTGAGTATAAAATTCTATGTAATTACAGCTAAAAAATGCGTTTGACTAAACGATGCAAATTCTATTTTAGAGTGTTGCAGGCTCTAGGTTTACAAAATGCTGAAAATGTTCAGCATAGTGCAGCGCACTCATTTTTAAACGTGCTTCTGCAGACTCATCCAAAGTCTTAACCACTTTACCGGGAGAACCCATCACCACAGAATTATCGGGAATCACTTTCCCTTCAGGAATTAAAGCATTGGCACCAATAATACAGTTTTTACCAATCACCGCATGATTCAGCACCACTGCATTAATACCAATCAGGGTGTTATCGCCCACGGTACAACCATGTAACATCGCCAGATGTCCAATAGTCACATAATCACCAATCTGCATTTCAATACCTGCATCGGTGTGCAACACAGCATTTTCCTGAACATTACTAAAATTACCCAATTTGATTTTACTGTTATCGGCACGTACCACAGCCCCAAACCAAATACTAACTTTCTGTCCCAACTCAACCTGACCAATGACCGTGGCATTATCCGCCACCCAACCATCCCACGGTTGCTGCATTGCTTTCGGGGCATATCCTTTAAATTTATACAACATGGTTCCTTCCTATCTTCACATCAAAATTTTTCTATTTCTTAAATGTTGGTGAATTTAACAAAAACGGCCATTCTTTACGATAATCCAAACCATATTCAAATAAAGACACCAACATCCGCGCTGTTAAGCCCCAAACCACTTCATCTTCAACCTGCATACTCGGAAAATATAATTTTTGTTGTGCAAAGCTCACTTCATACGGCGTTGGTGGCGCTTCCATTAAATGCTGTAAAGAGGCAAAAAAGATCCGATCAATTTCTGAAGGTTGTGGAATTAATTCTACTTTTGGAGGAATCAGCCCCACCACAGGCTTAACCAACATTCCATTACGGGCTTTTTGCATTGGCAAGTCACCAATCAACTGCACTTCAAATGGATTTAATGCGGTTTCTTCCTGCGCTTCACGCAATGCCACCACAATATTACTGGTATCTTGCGGATCGCGTTTGCCACCAGGGAAAGACACCTCACCCGCGTGATTATTGAGTAAGGTAGAACGGCGGGTTAGCAATACCTTTGGATCAGACTCGTCGGTAATGGCAATCAATACCGCTGCATGCGCTTCCATGAACGTTTTAGAAAAGCGCAAACGTTGCTGTAATAGATGCGTGAGCGAATGATCAATCATGCCTTATAATTCTCCTTGTCTAAGTTTTCATCATAGCTGAAATAGGTGGGCAATAGATAGAGAGGATGCCAAAGTTGAAATTTTCAGTTATTCTGAGAACTCCCTTCAACAATGACGATCACTATGAACTTTTGTGGAAATTGTGGACAAAAAACAACAACGAAAATTCCGCTTGGCGATCAGCAATTACGTCAAGTGTGTAGCGCATGTGGCAATATTCACTATGTCAATCCAAAAGTCATTTGTGGTGCATTGGTCGTTTGGGAAAATAAAGTATTGTTGTGTCGTCGTGCAATTGAACCACGCTATGGTTTGTGGACTTTACCCGCAGGCTATATGGAAATGTTTGAAACCATGGAGCAAGGTTCTGCCCGTGAAACCCGCGAAGAAGCCGAAGCGGAAATTGAAATCGAACAACTTTATTGCATGTATAACATTCCACGGATTGGGCAAATTTATGTGCTGTTCAAAGCTCAATTGTTGAATGGTCAATTTGGTGCAGGTGAAGAAACCATCGAATCACGCTTGTTTAGTGAAGATGAAATTCCGTGGTCTGAATTGGCTTTCCCAAGTGTAGAACGTACTTTACAACACTACTTTGCAGATCGAAAAAACAATCATTTTACGACCCACTTAGAAACCTTAGGTTCACGTACAGATCATACGGGTTAAAAACCCCACATGATGTTCATTTGAATCAAGCTAAAATTCGAATAATAAATAGCCCACTCTAAAGTGGGCTATTTTCATCACTATGTCACCTAAAATTAATGCTAAATACGCACTTTATTTGGGTTATAACACTCAGCAACATCTAGACTTACAGCTCCACCTTGGGCTTTCACCAAAGCTTTATCTGCATCAGTTGCTAAAGCAGGGTTTTGAGCCACGTAAGTTGCAAGTTGCGCATGATAAATATTGCTCCACTTCACTGTTGAGCCATTGAAATCAGACAATGTAATACGTGTAGAGTTGGCTGCAACTAAATTGCCAATATTGGCACGTGCACCGCCCACCACTTGACCATTTCCACCTTCAACCGCTTCAATTTTGGTATTCAAACCAATGACTGCGCCATCAAGTTTATGAAATTTTGGATTGGCTAAAATCATACGTAAAGTGACTGCTTTATTGTCGATATCGGTTGCACCTAACACACCTATACGGTATTGCTGCACACCATTTGTATCAACATATTCAGCACCAGACTGACGAATTGCTGCACACTGACCAGACATATCGGTTTCTGTGGCATTTGGTGCTATATCTGTACGAATATTGCCATCCTCATCTAAAACAACACCTAATTTGATGCTATCTGTAGTCGTTCCGCCATCAAAATTAAAGGTCAAGGTTGCATAAATTGGGAAAATATAGCGACTGCCTAAAGGTACATTTTTCTGGGTTTTAAAAACGCGATTATCCAAAAAGTTCACAGAAAAGAATTTATAGGCATCAAAAGAACCTTTGAACTGATCGGTACCTATGGTTTGTTGCCATTGACCATAATCTGCAGGATTCGCTGTTGTAGATTTGGTCAATAATTTATAAAAACCTTCCGTGCCTGCAATTAAATAATCATTAAACACCTTACCTTGGGTAATTTTAAAATCATCAGCCGCATTGTCATTCACACTAAAACGGAATGGCCCCTGAATACGTTTATTCAATGGGTTGACCCATGTGGTTTGTGCTGCTGCTACCATACGCTCAGGACGTACTTTACGAATCAATTCACCACTCACCGTTAAAATTGGGTTGGTCGTGTTTGCAGACACCGCACCTTTCCATTGCATACCATAACCGAAGGTATATCCAGAACGGTCTGTGATTAGTTGATATTGCCCAATGAGGTGTTTCAAATCTGCGACCGTAGATTTACAGTCTGCCAAATTACAGCCATATAAACCTTGTGGTAATTGTGAATCTTCTTTGGCTAAAATTGGATAGTTAGCTTGATAAGATGCCGAGTTATTCATGTAAACCAAGGTGTTTAATGCTTGATAAGCATCATCTTGAGATACCTGTGACACATCTACCCACGGGCGTAAAATACTGGCATAAGCCCCTGAACGATAGTCACCAACCTCAACGGACTCAGCAATATTTGCCAATTGTTCTTTTTTGAGTGTCGTAATCGTTAAAGGCTGAATATCACCTGCAATGGTTCCTCCACCTTCAACAGAAAGTGCTTGTAGCAAGCGTACAATTGCAGTCGCGACCTGTATCGTTTCGTCACTACTACTTAAACTCGTTGCTTGGCGTCCTGTTAATCCACGTGCCATATCTAACACACTTAAACGTGGATAACCCGCACCTGCAGTACTGACCATTCCAATATCAGACAATGATACTGTCCCTAAATCAATATATTGATTGGTCTTTTCCTGAATAAAGAAGTGGACTTTATCTCCTTCACTACATTTACCTGTTGCCGCATTACTTTTCGGCTCAATCATGGTGATGTAGGTTTTACTGGTATCACTGCTACAGGTAAAATTCAAACCATCCACAGGATAATCCAATGCAAATTCCACGCAGTTTTTTGCTGTACTGGCACAACTCCCGTTGATATACGCCACAGCATTAGGCTCTGGATTAATATTGGCACTTTCTCCACCACAGCCACTCAATGCCGCCATCAATGCTGTCGTTGCAAAAGGTAAAATATGTCTTGTTTTCATCCTGAATTCTCTTATTGTTGTTAGCGTATCGCAATGAGTTTTAATTGCCCTTGGTTACTGAGCGCGCGATGTTCCATATCCACTGCAGAAGCCAATGGCGTTAATAATACATAGTGGCTATTTTTTGGAAGTTGCAGCATACCTTCTATTACCTCGTGTCGTAAGACATTGCCTGCAGTATCCTGATTTCTAAAACCACCTGCACCTTCAATCACACAGCCTTTTTGATCCAGAAAAACCACAAACGGCCAATAAAAGGTCGGTTGATTTTGCTTCATGGCATAAGAGTTGATTTGAATATTTTGAATATTGCCTTCTAACTTCACCAATTCATAATCAAATTTTTCGGTTAAGGGAGCTCTAGGCCACAAATTTAAATCTTGTTGTGCTTTTAAGGTTTTAGCTTTATTTTTTTTGCTTTCAGCAAAACATTGCTGCCCCAAACCCTCAATTGCTTCAGCTTGATTAACACGATAATAGTCTGCAGCCAAAACAATAGCGTGAGGCTCAGCAACCGATTGCTTTTTAAATAATTTATTGAGAACGGAACGGCTTACACCACGTTCACGTTCGACCACTTGCATACGAGCACCACCGCCATTTTTTGTGTCAATTATGCCTTCTGGCATACTATAAAAGCGTTTTTTTCCTTCTAAATTAAACTCCTGATCTTCCAAATACTCACTTTTAACATACTGTTCTCCCGCCATCTCCATAAAACCCGTTTGTTGGGCAGATGCATGCGATGCTTGATCTGGTGTTTTTTTAGAAACAGACACTGTGGATGGATCAATCGCAAATTGCTGAGGAAGCTGTTGTAAATCCTCTAGTACAGATGGTTTTACCGCGACTTTGTTGATCGCTGCTTCTTTTGCCAATCCTGTTTGATGAACAGATTCCGCACTGGAAATATCTTGCTGCACTGCATTTGGCTCAGTGTGTGATGCACGCAATGATGAGTTCTCTTTGCTTTGACTAGCCTGATTTTGTGACATAGCGGATTGTTCTGAGATATTCGGCTTAGACAAATTCAGTTGCTTGCTCGCCTGAACAGAAATATTTTTAGATACCTGAACGGATGTTTGAGCAGTTATCTGCTGTACTTGATGCACCTTGTCTTGCTTAAACTGGTCTTGTTGTTGGTTTTCTTGTAGTTGCTTTTGTTGGACTTGCTTTTGCTGTTGTGCGGTTTCCAACGCCTGTATCGTTTGCTTTTTTTCTGCAGCATTACGCTGCACCACAATTGGACGACCATCTGGTCCAATAATGGTGTAAAACTGATTCGCGTAACACACCGATCCCATACTGAAAATCAGTGTGAGTATCGACTTTGAAAATAAAGTCCGTTTTATTTTCCGTACTGAACTTACCATCGTGTTCTATAACTCAATCCAAGAATTGTAATTTTTGTATCCGTTTTCACATTCAAACCCGCATAAGGGTTTAACAGCAGGTTATTCACACCTTCCTTATTGGCTAAGCTACTGGTATTGGCTGGAATTTTATCCTTACTTTGTAAAAAGCCGATGGATAAATCAAGGTCTGTATCTGCATCAAAACGATATCCCACACCCAGACCGAATAAACGTGCATTATTAATTGGTACCATAGTGTTACGTTTATTGTCAGGAATCGCACTACCACGTGGTTCATAACCCGCACGCAGTTTTAAACGGTCTGTGGCTGAATATTCGATGCCAACACCCCAGTTCCACGGTGACTTAAACTCTAATGGCAAAGCTAAACTGTCATCAGACACATGCTCCGAAAGCAATTTTGCAATTTTTAATGCCGAGATTTGACGGTCAAACTCGAATTTGAATTTATCCCATGCTTTATAGTCAGTCCAGCCCACATCAAAATTGACTTGTAAATCAGGCATGACTTTATATTTTATCCCCGCTTGAAAGTGCGCAGGATATTCAAAATCCATAGAAACCAAACCAGACTCACTGGCTGGAATATAACTTGGGAAACCTAAAATTGCCGCTAAAATCTGCCCTGTTGGTGAAGACATCAAACCATTAATTAACTCACGCGGTGCTTTCGAGTTATCAATATGATATTTGCCCTTCAAGCGCATTTTAGCTGCACTCTGATACACCATACCAAAGCTAAAATCTTCTGTCGGTTCCCACAAAATACCCAAGTTATAACTCGGGCTTAAACTTTGCTCAACCGCCAATTGCATTTGCCCAAAACGCGAAAATGGATTCATACCTTCTTCGGCATTACAAATCCCGAGCAACAAAATATCGGTAATGATGTCTGAATTTTCTTTAAATGGCGTACAGACGACCTCATCCACCATACGCAACATCCCGATTAGTTCATTCGGGAAGCGCAAATCGGTATTCATGGCGATAGCTTGGTAAGACATCCCAATTGACGCACCGACTGACAATTCATCATTGACTTGATAGGCAATAGATGGAGAAAGATAGGTGATACGTTCTAAGGCAACCTGTTGTCCCATAAAGTTACCAGGGTTACCATTTTCGGCACCAAAGCCTGCAATCAGCGGTGCATATAATGCGGTGGCAAAGGTTACTTTGGAACCAGGTGGATTATAGGCAATACCGTTGGTTGGCGCTGCCAGTGGCATACCCTTACCTAAATCGACAAATTTTTTCAGAATCGGGACATACAACGTTGGATATTCGACATCGGCTTGTACTGTACCTTTAAAATCGGTACAAAAATCGGCCAAAATTTCTGGCCCATCGTTACACACCACAGGGTCATCAGAATAACCAAATACGTCATAACCTGCTGGAACAGAAAGCTCACGCTGTACATCAAAATGTGCCAACACCCCTTGCACATCTGTTTGCAAACCTTCAATCTTGGTCAGTGCAGCAGGGTTAAAGTGAATCGCACTAATACCAGGAGGATCTGCAGTGACCGCATTCCCCATAGTCAAAGAACGAATATCGACAGATAAGTTTTGTCCAAGCTGCGCAAAAGCAGCCCCTGAACAGCCCGACAGTATAATTGCAGTCACTAACGGGCGAAGTCGTATCATTTTCATGCGACTAGCCTCTTAGCGAATTTTTTTACCGAAACCGAGAATATCCAGTGGGAATGACAAACCAAGTGATACGTCTGGCGCGTCTTCGGTCAGACCGATTCCTACCGTACCATTCACAATGGTTTCAGGTGAAACGCGAACGCCTAATGAAATAGCCAAAGTCGAACTGGTCTGGTCTGCAGGTGAATAGCTTTCACCCGTATGATAAGTAAACTCCGAACCTGTATTAAAGCTTTGCTGATAGGACATGGTCATCGACACATCGTAGTTAAACGAATAAGCAAAACCAAAAGCAAAACCACCACTAATACCTGGCTCAAACTCTTCAATAATACGGCTACCGCGAATTTGATTGAGACCGCTTTCTTTAAAACCATAGTTGGCTGAAGCAGAAGCAAACAATACAACTGGGTCAATATACTTACGCGTACTTGCACCGATGCCTGCAGAGTAGTAACCCTTACCTGTTGATAAATCTTTAACAGGATTAATCTCGTAAGGACTATCCCCCGTTTTGGTCGATAAATTTGCGAATAAAATTAAAGGTAAACGCCCCGCTTTTAATGGGAATGGCTCCCAACGTGCACCTAAAGAAATATCCCCCAAGCCTGCTGCCGTGGCATCTTTTAACAAGTCTGACTTTGCAACCAATGGTACAGAAGCAGATAAAGTTAAATTGTCACGCAAACCATATTGTGCGGTGAAGGTGTTAGTTAATGCGTGGGACGCATTTTCTTGCACACGAAGCTGATACAACTGACCTTGAGCCATTTCAAGGTCGAGCTGCGTATCACGATGATAGGTATAATCAATATCATAATAAGATGAAATTTCACCTTGTCTCATAAGGGAATATTGACGCTCATTCGAGGTAAACACTTCCTCTAAATTCGCCTCTTTGGTTGCGTCGCCCTCTTGCTGTTGCAAAGCAGATGATGCTGCTTGTGCACCATTTGCAGCGACAACCGCACTATTTGTTTCAGCACTTGTATCTGCAGTGGATGCTGCTGTATCTGATACTTCTGCCTGTTCAGTTGTGGTTTCATATTCCCCTAATTGCGGCTCCTCTGCGGCATAAGCCACCCCAAATACCATTTGAATACTGAGTGCCAATAAGGTTTTATTCATCCATTTACGATCCATGATTTACCCCTTCCATTTTTATTTTTGTATTTCGTGAACAACTAATTACTTGTTTTTATAGTAGAGTCTTAAAAAACGATGCTCGTACTGTCCATAATTATCAGAATCTTTATTTACATTACGTTCTAGTCGTATCGTCGATGCTTTATCAGCTATTTTTTCCATCGCAAATTGTGGATATTGAATATCAACAAAGGCATAACGATTCACTGTTGCATCTTCCACATGACGTAAATCTTTTTCATGTAATGCCAACATATTTTGTCGATGCTGAGGTGCTACATTAATTAAGAACAGGGTGTTATTTTCCCAAACGTCCTTAAATCGTTCTTCATCAAAACTAATATTGCCCAAAGCTGGGTCAGCCACATAAACCCGCCCATTTTTATAGGCTTTATACACCACAAAATGTTTAAAACCTGCATAGGAAATCGGCACAATTGCAGGCTGTCCTTGTTTAACTAAATCCGAAAACTCCCCGCGATATCCACCACTTTCCATGCCCAAAGCTGCGACAAAGCGCTTCATATCCAATAGCGAAAAACTACGACGTTCAATAATTCGGTCGTATTCTCCATAACGCAGCAAGCCACTCATGGTTTGTTGCTCGTTTAATTGTGTTCCTACATAACCATTCAGCAAGGTTGTTAAAGCTGCAGAACCACAACTGTAGTCATAGGCTTGGCGCACAATTCCGCGAAATTGATCTTCTAAAGCAGGTTTAATTTGCACAGGCTCTCTGTGCATACGGGTAAAGGAATTATTTCTAGAATCCAAAGTTTCTGTGTAACGCACAGTTTCAGGATGCTGTTCTTTTAAATCAAAGGCTTGTGTGGCAGCGTAATAGATCAATGCCGAGCCTAAAGCGATCTCTAACATATATTTTTACTTTTTAGTTCTCGGCAATACCTGCCTAATATTTTTATTTTTAGAGCTTTCACTCTACTTCCTTGTATTTAGAAAGATACTCGTTTTAAAGAAAAAAAAAAGGTCTTTCTATATTTTTTTGCGAACTCATGAGTTTATTTGTAAAAAAAAGCGCGTGAATTCACGCGCTTTTTCAGTTTTTAAATTAGTGACCTGAAATGGTGATAACAGCACCCTTAGTGTAGCTACCCTGAGAAGTACTGTAGTAAGTTTGAAGTCCTTGAACTTCCATATCACCAATAGAAGCAGCAGTACGACTACCTAAATGAATACCTTTAATATATTGGTCTTTGGCACCAGTGTCATTGCTTACAATGCGAATATGCGCCGCCTTACCAAGAGTAGTACCACCGCCAACATAAGCATCATTAAATACTTGGATATCTTGATTTAGGGTCAAATCTTTACTATCTGCATCTGCAATTTTAATGCTTTCAATAAAGATTTCACCCGCCTCTTTTGTTGTAATCGCTGTAGTACCTACAGCACCAACAGCTTTCTCTTTGGTTGAATTGTCTAAAATGCCCAAGTTCTTAATTTCTAAACCGCCGACCATCGTCGTATTCAACTTAACCATTGCGCCTTGTGGGGCAGCACCCAATTGGATATTGGCATCCATTTTACCTGTTTTGATTTCTAAACCAGATAAAATTGCGTTGTAGTTGGAATCACTATGGCCACGACGAATATTGGTTGCATTAGGGTCAATTGTATTTGATGCAGATACGCCAATTTCACCAATCTTGATATCTAAGCCAGATACTTGAGCTGCAACGTTAATAAATGCTCCACCTGCAGCAGTAGAACCTGCATCTGTATCAATGACCAAGTCTGCTAAGTTACGCGAAGTTAATAAGTAAGCACCATTATCATCATAGTTTGCACCAATCACGATACCATGTGTTTTGTTAGCGTTACCATCAACACCATTGCCTTTGATAACAATTGCACCAGCATTACCAGTCCCACCAAAACCAGCATCACCAGCAGCACCTTTTGCAGCCAAACCATCATTATCATGGATTAAAAGTTTTTCGATTTCGATTTTAGAAATACCAATCCCGATGCTTAAACCATCTTGACCAGTAGTTGCGCTTAATGCAGTATCGTCCATTGCCTGCATTGCCATTGCATTTGTCGTTAACGCAATTGATGATACCAAAGCAAGTTTAGTAAATTTTTTCATCTTGTTACTCTCCCGAGAGTATTATTTTTTTGGTTTTACCACTCAGTGCTAGTAATTGTTTTTTTATTTGATGAGGACAACACTAACACACATTCCTTGAGTAGCCGGTTTGCACATACAAAGGTATATCTGAGTTATTTTTTGTTCAACTGCTGTTGGTCGCAATCCACATCTTACCGACAAACGGTTATTTGCTTTTTATCTGCTGCAATCATGTAAAATAGCCTTTTAAAATCTCTCAGCTGTTTACGCTTTATGTCCTATCCTACTCATTTTAAAAAATTATTCTGTGAACCTGAATATGAGGCTGCAAGAATTTTGCAAGCTTTGGCAGCACTTTCACATTGTATTTATTTGCAAAATAATGGAAAGGCACGTATTGCTTTTTTGGCTGAACGCTATTGTGTGCAGCAAAACCATCAACATTTTTACTTTCAAAAAACGGCATTGGATCAATATGAATTAAGTCCAACTCAATTAGATTTAACAGCTCATCTCGGTGCTTTAGAAGATGCTGACACCGCCCCATTTTGCAGTGTAATGGGGTTTGTTTCGTATGATGCAGCAGCACAGCAACACATCAATATGCAGTCTCGTCCCCAGCCAAGTATTTTTTTAGGTCAATTTAAAAGCTATTTACAGCAAGAAACTGATGGCTGGTATTTTTATAGTTCAGACGATGCTGCTACTCAAATCTTTGATTTTATTTTAAATTTATATACTCAATCAACCATAATTGAACAGTTCCAATTAAGCCAAAAGTGTCAAGCCCGCTGGAATTTCACAGATTACCAACGCGCCTTTCAACATGTTCAAGACTATATAGTGGCAGGAGATTGTTATCAAATTAATCTTACGCAAGAGTTTAGCGCTGAGGCTCAAGGTCAACTTTTAGAGACTGCAGCTCAGTTTTGGCAACTGACCAATGCACCTTATGCAGGTTATTTACGTATTGGTGATTTTGAAATTTTAAGTTGTTCGCCCGAACTCTTTATCGATTTTGAGGAAAATCGAAAAATTACCACAAAACCCATTAAGGGCACGATGCCACGTTATGGCGATCCTGAATTAGACCGACAATCGAAACAACAATTAAGTGAATCTAAAAAAGATCAGGCTGAAAATGTGATGATTGTGGATTTATTACGTAATGATTTAAGTGTTTATGCCGAAACTGGCAGCGTCAAAACGCCAAAGTTATTCAATATTGAGTCTTTTAACCAAGTGCATCACATGGTCAGTGAAGTGACCGCAACACTAAAAGCCGAGATGAATCCTTTTGATGTGTTGATGTCTGCCTTGCCAGGTGGGTCAATTACAGGCGCACCGAAAATTCGTGCCATGCAAATTATAGATGAACTCGAAGGTGCAGCACGTGGCGCCTATTGCGGCTCTATGGGTTATTTTGATGCCGATGGAACGGGTTCTTGGAATATCCTGATCCGTTCTATTCAGAAATATCAGCAAGATGTTTCATTATGGGCTGGTGGTGGCGTCACGATTGCATCTGTTTGTGAAGCAGAATATCAAGAATGTTTTGACAAGGTTTCAGCGATGTTGGACTTATTGAACCGCTGGTACAAACCTGCGCAATAGCATGTCGCAAAAACAAAAAAAGCGAGTGAATTCAATGCTTCACTCGCCTCTACGATATTTTAACAATTAAGCCAAAATATCGTATTTTAAAGTATCGACCAAGCGTTGATTTTGCTCATCTGTACCAATAGTAATGCGCAAATATTGATTGATGCGTGGTTTATTAAAATAACGCACAATAATACCGCGTTCACGTAATGCTGCAGCTAATTCACCCGCATCCTGTTGAGGATGTGATGCAAAAATAAAGTTGGCGTGTGATGGCAATATCTTAAAGCCCAAGCTCGTTAAATCCGTCACCAATTTCTCACGGCTTGCAATAACTTTTTGGCATTGTGCTTCAAAATACGCCTGATCTTGAAAAGATGCCACCGCTGCTGCAATCGCAAAACGATCCATTGGATAGGAGTTAAAACTATTTTTCACGGCTTCCAGTGCGGCAATTAAATGCGGTTGCGCAATCGCAAAACCAACACGTAAACCTGCCAAAGAACGTGATTTAGAAGTCGTTTGACAGACGACTAAATTGTCGTACTTTTCTACTAATTTCACTGCAGATTCTGCACCAAAATCGACATAGGCTTCATCAATAACCACTACAGAATCTAGATTGGCTTGCAAAACTTCTTCAATAGCAGATAAACCTAAAGCAATACTGGTCGGTGCATTCGGATTGGCGATGATGATGCCGCCATTGGCTTGCTTATAATCATCAACCACAATTTCAAAATCATCATTTAAAGGCAAAATTTTAGTTTTTACCCCAAAAAATTGACTATATACAGGGTAAAAACTATAGGTGATATCCGGATACAGTAACGGCTGTTCCTGAACAAAAAAAGCCTTAAAAATATGTGCAAGGACTTCATCTGAACCATTGCCAACAAAGACATTTCCAACAGCTACATTTTGCTGTTTCGCAATGGCTTGCTTAAGCTCAGACGCATCTGGATCTGGATATAAACGCAGTGCATCTGCCGAGTTTTCTAAAACCTTTTGCACCGCTTCCACCACTTTAGGCGAAGGTGGATACGGGTTTTCATTGGTATTCAATTTTAATAAATTTTGAATTTTTGGCTGCTCACCCGGCACATAAGGCTCTAGCTCACGTACTTCAGGGCTCCAAAAACGCATTTGTTCTGCTGTGATATTCATTTTGTATTCTCTTTAAACCCTCTCCTAACCTCTCCCAAAGGGAGAGGAATTTTCATTACTAAAGACACAAAATTTGTGTGGTTTAAATTCCCCTCTCTTTATTAGGAGAGGGTCAGGGAGAGGTTGTAATGCTATTTATGATTGATAACGATAACGTGCTGATCGTGCATGCGCATCCAGATTTTCCTGCTTCGCTAAAATATCAGCGGTTTTCGCCAAACTTTTCACGCCCTCAGCTGAACACATAATCAGACTTGAGCGTTTTTGGAAATCGTAAACACCCAATGGCGATGAAAAACGTGCTGTACCCGACGTTGGTAATACGTGGTTTGGCCCTGCACAATAATCACCAATAGCTTCTGGTGTATAGCGCCCCATAAAGATCGCACCCGCATGACGAATTTCTTCTGCCATCACTTGTGGATCATCCATACACAACTCCAAGTGTTCGGGCGCAACTTGGTTGATCAATTCAATCGCCTCTTGACGATCTTTGACTAAGATCAATGCACCACGATTTGCAATAGAAGTGCGGGCAATTTCAGCTTTAGGCAAATTCGCCAAGTGCTGTTCAATCGCTTGTTCAACCTGATTCAGCAATTGCGCATCTGGTGTAATAAAAATAGATTGTGCAACCGTGTCGTGCTCGGCTTGGGAAAGTAAATCCATCGCCAACCATTCAGGATTATTTTCACCTTCGGCATAAACCAAAATTTCGGATGGCCCTGCAATCATATCAATGCCGACCTGACCAAACACAGCACGTTTTGCAGCTGCCACAAAGCGATTACCCGGCCCCGTAATTTTATCTACCGATGGGATGGTTTCTGTACCATAAGCCAATGCAGCAACAGCTTGCGCTCCGCCAATGGTAAATACACGAGTCACCCCTGCTAAATATGCAGCCGCCAAAACCAATGGATTGAGTTCACCATTCGGTGCAGGTACCACCATAATAATTTCAGGTACACCAGCAACATGCGCAGGCACAGCATTCATGAGCACAGAAGATGGATAAGATGCCAAACCACCTGGTACATAAATACCAACACGGTCTAATGGCGTAACTTTTTGCCCAAGCGTGTTGCCCAAAGCATCAACATAAGTCCAGCCATCCTGCTTTTGCGCTTGGTGAAATTCACGAATACGTACAGCAGCCAATTCCAAAGCTTCACGAACTTCGTTATCTAAAGCATCAAATGCGGCTTTCAGTTGTTCCTGACTTAACTCAAGTTCTGAAAATTGATGCGCTGGATGTCGATCGAACTGTTGAGTGAGTTTAAGAACCTGAGCATCACCGTGCTGACGCACATCAGCAATAATTTGATCTACAGTTTTTAAAAGTTCAGGATCACTGACAGTTTCAAAAGCCAACAAGTCTGCAAAGGCTTGTTTAAAGCTTTGATCTTGAGTCGATAAACGTCGCATCAATTTACCCACAAGGTTTGATAGAAAAGTTTAGTTTACCTTGTTTCTAGGGCTTTGTGGGAATCTATACATGGCGAAAGCAGTATGTTTTGATGGAAATTCACGTTCGAAATCATTCAAGAACAGAATCATGCACGAACATAAAAAAACCGCCATTAAATGACGGTTTTTTGAGAAGGCAGGATGATGGATACAAAGTTAAGCAGATTGTTTTGCCAACTCTCGTTCTGCCACAGCTTTTTCAAGTTGTGCCAAAATTGGATTGAGCAAATCTTGCTTGCGCTTAAAACTGGCTTTATTGACAATTAAACGTGAAGATACTTTACAGATTTCTTCTAGCGGCTCTAAACCGTTGGCACGTAAAGTATTACCTGTATCAACCACATCGACAATGTAATCACCCAAACCGACCAATGGTGCTAATTCCATTGAGCCATAGAGTTTAATGACATCAACCTGCTCACCTAAGCTGGCATAATATTGACGGGTCAAATTCACATATTTAGTGGCAATTTTTAAACGACCTTTTGGACGCTGCATACCAACTTTGCCCGCAGTCATTAATTTACAATTGGCAATTTTCAGATCCAGCGGCTCATATACATTTTGAGCGCCATGCTCCATCAGCACGTCTTTACCCGCAACCCCAATATCTGCCGCACCATTTTCAACATAAGTTGGTACATCAGAGGCACGTAAAATTAAAATACGCACTTGTTTATGTGTGGTTGGAAAAATCAACTTACGTGATTTATCTGGATCTTCCAGTAAATTAATTCCCGCAGTTTCCAATAAAGGCAAAGTTTCTTTTAAAATTCGCCCCTTACTTAATGCCAAAGTTAAACCATGATCAAAATTGCCCATGACGTCAAAATTTGGATCATCGTTTCTCATGTCATTCATCAATTTACTCGCTTAATTTGGGCGCCTAAACCTTGTAACTTTTGTTCTACATTTTCATAACCGCGATCAATATGATAAATACGGTCAATCAATGTTTCGCCTTCTGCCGCCAATGCTGCTAACACCAACGAGAATGAGGCACGTAAATCGGTTGCCATAACAGGTGCAGCAGAAAGTTTTTCTACTCCTGTCACCACCGCATCATTGCCTTCTACCTGAATATTGGCACCCATACGTGACAACTCAGGGACATGCATAAAACGGTTTTCAAAAATAGTTTCCGAAATGGTAGCAAAACCGCGTCCAATCGCATTCACCGCCATTAACTGTGCTTGCATGTCTGTTGGAAATTCAGGATGTGGTAAAGTTCTGAAACTCACGGCTTTAGGGCGCTTGCCCATCATGTCCAGTTCAATCCAGTCATCGCCACGTGTGACTTCCGCACCCATTTCTTCAAACTTATCTAACACAGATTCTAGCAAGGCAGGATCGGTATGTGTGGTTCTGATTTTACCGCCCGTAATTGCAGCTGCAGCCAAATAAGAACCTGTTTCGATACGGTCAGCAACTACTGAATACTCACAACCATG
Organism: Acinetobacter sp. YH01004; assembly: GCF_013420455.1. NCBI lineage: Bacteria > Pseudomonadati > Pseudomonadota > Gammaproteobacteria > Moraxellales > Moraxellaceae > Acinetobacter > Acinetobacter sp. YH01004. The sequence goes on along the minus strand of NZ_VOXZ01000019.1, from coordinate 3,317 downwards.
CAAGTGTTCAACACCTGTAACCACTAAAGTATCGGTGTCTAAACCTTCAATTTTAGCGCCCATTTTGATGAGCATTTGCGCAAGGTCGGTAATTTCAGGTTCACGTGCAGCATTACGAATAGTGGTAACACCATCTGCCAATACCGCAGCCATGAGAATGTTTTCTGTTCCGCCAACAGTGACCATATCAAAGACCACTTCGCCACCTTTAAGGCGACCATTAACTTTGGCATTCACATAGCCATTTTCAACTTCAATTTCTGCGCCTAAAGCTTCAAGTGCTTTAAGATGCTGATCGACAGGACGTGAACCAATTGCACAACCACCTGGCAAAGATACTTTTGCACTACCATAGCGCGCGACCAATGGGCCAAGCACCAAAATAGAAGCACGCATGGTTTTTACCAATTCATAAGGTGCAAATTGGTTGTCCAACGTTGATGTATCTGCAATGACTGTATCGCCTTCATAAGACATTTTAATGCCCAAGCCTGCGATCAACTTCACCAAGGTATTTACATCTTTTAAATTTGGAACATTTTTCAATGTAATTGGCGTTTCTGCAAGAATCATTGCAGCAAGAAGTGGCAAGGCTGCATTTTTTGCACCAGAAATACGCACTTCACCTTCGAGCTTATTACCGCCCTGAATTAAAAATTTATCCATTAAATTATTAAGCTCCAAATAAGCTTGCTTTACGCCATTCTTCTTGTGTCATTGCACAAATTGTAACCGCATGAACTTCACCGCTGGCAATATAGCTATTCAATGGTGCATACACTGCTTGTTGACGAACAACAGGACGCTTACCTTCAAACTGATTATCTACAATACGAAGATCAAACTTGCCGCCTTGCCCACTTACAGCAACTTCAGCCTCTGGAAAAGCAGCTTTTAAAATTTCAGTGAGCTGTTCACTATTCATCACAAAGACCTCTTTAGGACCAACGGTGTAAAAACCTGTCATTTTACTATAAATAGAAAAAATAATTCATTAATCCTATACATTATCGCAATAAAAAAAGAGGTTTATCCAAAACCTCTTTTTAAATCACATTTTAACTAGATGGCTAAAGGCTGATAATCCAACTGCATCTTCCGATGTTTCTCTAACTGACGTTTTAATTTTTCTGTCATCATCTTAATTGAAGTATACATATCATCCGCACAAGCTTGCGCAAACAGCTCGGTGCCGGGCAAGCGAATAATCGCTTCAGCAATATGATTGGCACTGCCTTTTTTAGAATGTTTATCGATTTGATGATCTTTACTTAATTTCACCTGCATACTATTGACCTGATCCAGATGTTTGGTCATTTGTGCAAACTTAAGTCGAATATTTTCTTCAATTGCAGGGGTGATAGCTAAGTGATGTCCACGAATTGTTATTTGCATAATTCTATCCCTCACCTTCATTAGGATTAGGAAGGCATAGTTCACATGATTGATTGCCAAATAACAGATCACTGCAGCGGTCACTTTAAATCATGTCTAACTATTCCTTCAAAAAAAATTCATTATTTGGTCATAATGAATCCTTAGAATAGACCGATTTTAAAAACTAGATCAAGACTTTTCGTTCAGAAGATGACGGAATATTTAATGACTCACGATATTTCGCAACCGTTCTACGTGCCACATCAATTCCTTCTTCCTTAAGAAGGTTTGCAATTGTGTTGTCTGACAAAGGTTTACGTGGATTTTCATCTGCAATTAACTTTTTAATCTTCGCGCGAATCGCAGTTGAGGATGCTTCTCCACCTGAACAGGTTCCAACATGACTTGAAAAGAAATATTTCAATTCAAATAAACCACGTGGAGTTAACATATATTTATTGGTGGTCACCCGTGAAACTGTAGATTCATGCAACTCCACCTCATCAGCTACATCACGCAAAATCAACGGTTTCATTCCTTCAGCACCAATTTCTAAAAATTCACGTTGATGCTGCACAATACAAGTCGCTACCTTTAATAAGGTTTTATGACGTTCATCAACACTTTTAATAAAGTTTTTCGCATCTAGCATTTGATTACGCAAATATTGATTATCTTCACTTTGATCTGCGCGTTTAATCATATTGGCATAAAACGAATTAATTCTAAGCTTAGGCACAACATCAGGATTCAGCTGCACCTGCCAATGGTCCTGCTTTTTACTAACCACTACATCTGGAATTTGATAATCTGACTCCTGATCTTCAAATGCTGTACCAGGATGCGCTTTCAAGGTTTTTAATAAAGCCACTGCATGCTGTAGCTGATCTGCGCTTAAACCCGTTTGCTTAATTAACTTGGCTAAATCATTCGAAATTAATAACTCATAATGCTGCAAGAGTTGCAGTGCTTCCTGCCGATAAGGCACATCTGTAGCCAAACTTTCAAGCTGAATAGATAAACATTCCGCCAAATTACGCGAACCAATACCAATCGGCTCTAAACGCTGAATATGTTTCAAAACGACCAAAACTTCATCGTCTTCAACTTCATCTTCGTATTCCATGGAGATCAATAAATGTTGCACAGATGTAGTGATTTCAGATATTTCACAATCCAAGAAACCATTGTCATCCAAAGCATCGACAATACAGTAGGCAATGAGCTGCTCGACTTGAGAAAAATGCAACAGATTGATTTGTTGCATCATGTGCTCTTTTAAACCTAAATGTCCCTGACGATTATCCTCGCGCTCTTCATATTCCGCTGCTCCCAAACTCGTGGGTAAATGAGTGTACACATCATCCCAGTCTGTATCGACAGGCAAGTCATTCGGTAGATGATCTGCATTTAATTCTTTAGTCAAATCCTTTTGATCATGCTCTTGCTCTTCTAAGGTGGATAAACTTTCGACACTACTTTGTTCTTCGACTTTTTCTAATAAGGGATTACTGTCCAACTGAATTTGAACTTCTTGTTCAAGTTCCAAGCTCGAAAGTTGAAGCAAACGAATGGCTTGTTGTAACTGCGGTGTCAGTGACAAGGAGTTTGCAACTTTTAATCCAACCGATAACTTCATTTTCACCCACTCTTTTAAATTTATGTTTTTCAACAACTTAATATATAAGTTTTTGATAAGCAATTTCTATGCCGTTTTATTAGGTATAGCACAGATTTATCAAAAGACATAAAGATTTTAATCAGAAGTTCTATTCAATTTATTATTGTTTTTCTAACTTTATTTTCTCTCTTGCATAAAAAAACACCCCCAACATTTGTTGAGGGTGTTTGAATAATGAGCTGGCGATGACTTACTCTCACATGGGTAACCCCACACTACCATCAGCGCGAAGAGGTTTCACTTCTGAGTTCGGGAAGGG